>CABQIW010000015.1 GCA_902464295.1 uncultured Eggerthella sp. | reverse complement strand
TTCCAGCAGGCGCTGCATTGATCCTGAAGGTTGCGCTCTTGGTGCCTGTGTAGTTTTTTCTCCCTGAAATTACAACTGTTGCGATTCCAGCTTTTACGTTGTCCTTATAGGTAACTGTGTAATCACTCGCACTAAGCGTCTTGCCACCCAGCTTGACCGTAACATTCTGTGTCTGTGCCGCTCCATTATATGTTTTATCGGTAATGCCGCTCACTGTTGCAGAAGCAAGCGAAACGGGTTTGATCTCAAAAGTTGTTGAAAGCGAACCGGTATAGTTAGCGTTCTTGCCAACGATAGTCACATTTGCTGTGCCCGCATCAGTATGATAGGAATACGACAAATAGTAGTCCGTACCTTTTCTTAATGTTTGAGCTCCATAGGTAACAACAACATCGGGAGTACACTCACTTCCGCTATACGTTTGCGCAGGAATGCTCTTAATCACCACACCACCACTATTGAGGCTTTTCTTCGCAATGGAAAACTTGCGCTCAACTTGTCCTGAATACTCACCAATGCCAGTAATAATCATTGTGGCTGTATTAGTTCCCGCATTGATGTTGTTCTTGTAAGTGACCTCGAAGTCTTTTCCTTTCGTAAGCTCATTATCGCCATGAGTTACTCGTGGAACAGGACAAACCGCGCTTCCCGTATAAGTGCATGACGAAGAAACATCACTGATCGTTGCATTGCTAACGCTCTTTCCGATGTTGAACGTTACCGTTCGCTCGCCAGAAAAATTACCAATACCTTTAACGGTTACCTGGGCCTGACCATTATCTATATTGTTCACATAGGCAAGCGTGAAATCGACATCCTTCACTAAAGGCCTTCCGTTAAACACAACCTCTGGCACAGGAGTAATCGCCTGACCTGTGTACTTTTGGCTCTCGATTGCTCCTATGCTTACCCGATCAAGAGAAGCAGGTGTAATACGGAAGGTCGCCCTCTTCTCCAATCCAATACCAGATGCAGGCTTAACGACTACCGTTGCTTCACCCGCATTAACGTTGTTTTGGTAGGCAAGCTGATAATCGGTGCCTTGTGAAAGCTTGACCCCATTAACAGTAACACTGATCGAAGGCGTTATTTCATTACCCATATAGGACTGATCCGCGATTGAACCAATAACAGCCTGGGAAAGATCGGCTGCTCCAACCTGCACTTCTTTCGAAACAACTTCCGTCGTTACCTTTTTGTGAGTAGCAGTGATCGTAGCAAAGCCTCTTCCCTTTGCAGTAAGAGCTCCCGTGTTCTCGTCTACCGCAAGTACATTTGGATTGCTCGAAGTCCAGCTCCATTCAGATGCTGGCAATGACGAGCCATCATCACAGGCGATAGCGAGCGTAGCGCTTCCTGCAAAAGGAACGCTTTCCATATCAATGCGCGCGCTCAACACCTGGAGTGCATGATAGGCATCCACCTCACCATAGCCCGTTTCACTATCCCAGCCAGTATCTCCTAAGTCTGTTGCAGTTTGTTCGAGCAATGTTTGCGCGTTTTGAGGCGTTAAAGAAGGTTCGTATGCGAAAAGCATCGCAGCAACGCCAGCAACTGCCGGCGATGCCATTGAAGTGCCATTCTTAGAAACATAGGAGCCTGTTTTTGAAGTGCTTAAAATATCAGTGCCTGGTGCTGAGATGTCTTTAGCGGTCGACCCTGCTGTATTGAAATTAGAGCTCGATGCTTTTGCTACCGAATAACGTCCAGCTGAATCGTTCGGTGTTCCGGCACTGTTCTTAAGCAAGTTGATAACGCTGAAACAATCAGAATAGTCTCCAGGGAAACAATCATAAGGCGGCGTTGCATTAGCCATCGAGTTACCTGCTGCACATACGGTAAGAATCTGTTTGCTTTTTGCTTCGGTAATCTTGTCAAGAAGCGCTTTATCGTTCGCGGCGATATCACCACCTACAGCACCCTTGCCTCCCAAGCTCATGTTCACAACACGAACATTATGGGCTTGCGCAACGGTGCTACCATCGTTATCGTCGTCACCCATAAGCCACGCATATGCCTGAGCAAGCCATGCTGAGCTAAACGCACTTGAACCGTTGTCCAGTTTGCTTGATTTGATAATGATCAAACCGGCATCATACGATGTGCCTGCAACACCAATGCCATTATCCGCATCAGCAGAAACGATTCCTGCAACATGGGTACCATGTCCACCAGGATCGTCGTCGGTAACCGTGCTGGTCTTGTCTACTGAATTGTAAGTGTCCTTTATGTTAGCCCGAAGATCTTCATGGCTTGTCAAGCATCCCGTATCGATGACCGCAACCGACACCGCACCCTCACATTTTTTGATATTCCAAGCCTTATACATATCGAGCGAGTCAAGTGCCCATTGGCTGCTTGTCTGCGGATCATTGATCTTCGTTATCGCTTCTGTTCCTACCAGAGAAACAATTGCCTCGTTTGGCGAAGATAGCTCAGCATGAACGTTCGTTTGTTCTTCGGTAACCGCAGCTGTCTCTTCCCCTATGGTTGTTTCACGAATCGCGTCTTCGCGTTTTTGGAGGTCCTCATTTCTTGATTCATTACCATCGCTGTAAGCCTGTCGTTCTTGAATTTCTTCCTCATGAACAGTCTCTTCAGCAGGATAGTAAACATAATTGGGCTGCGCTTCTAAGCCCGCACGTTCAAAAGAGGCTAATGCTTGTTCAATCTCAGTCGTATCGGAAATCTCAACTTGGACGAATCCAACAGATGTATCTTGCTCTGAAACACTCTTTGTACAAGCAAACTCACTATCTTCAAGCACTGCATTTATCTGATCAGGCGATTGTGAGTCATCAACGAAAATGAGCACTTTGCCTTTTTCATAATCCCCTAATTCAGGATCGCTTACAATTTCAAAAGGGTCAGACTGGTCTGCAGAGGGAGCATTTTCTGCCAGTTGTTCTGATGAAGCCTCATCCTCGGTTGCTGGCTGATAAGCGAAGCTTGTGCCAAGATGACGGTCGAAAACACCTACTCCAACAGTAAAAACAAGAATGCTTGCTAGGCATAGTGACAAAATCACGCCACGGAACTGACGTGTTCTGCTCCTCGTTTTTCTGTTCGCATCAAGGCGTTTTTTCATCCCAAAACCCTCTATCGCTTACACAAATAACGACAAAGAAAAGTAATTGTATCGTGCTTGTTACCTGAAAGTCATATTCTTAAGCGTTTTTCCGCAGAAACACCATGTAAAGCAACGCATAATAGTCAACTTTTGTATAATGAAGTTCACTTGTCTAAGAATTCGAATGAAAAGAGACGCGATGGCAGACAAAGTTGCGGTGCTCATCCCCTGCTATAACGAAGCGGTCACGATCGGCAAAGTGGTCGACGATTTCAAACGCGTACTGCCTGATGCTGATATCTACGTCTACGACAACAATTCCAAAGACGATACTGCTGCTATCGCTGAGGACCACGGTGCTATCGTGCGCACCGAACCGCGCCAAGGTAAGGGCAACGTGGTGCGCCAGATGTTCCGCGAGATCGATGCCGACTATTACATCATGGTCGATGGCGACGATACCTACCCCGCTGAAGCTGCTCCACATTTGCTCGAGCCGCTTATGAACGACACGGCGGACATGACCGTAGGTGATCGCCTTTCAAATGGCACCTATGGCGAAGAGAATGACCGCGCCTTCCATGGGTTCGGCAACAACCTAGTACGCTGGCTGATCAAGGTAATCTATGGCTATGCGTTCGATGATGTCATGACCGGCTATCGCGCATTCAATCGCATCTTCGTGAAGACCATGCCCGTGCTTTCTGAAGGCTTCCAGATCGAAACCGAACTCTCTATTCACGCCGTTGACAAGCGTTTCCGCATCGTGGATGTGCCGATCGATTACCGCGATCGACCCGAAGGAAGCTATTCCAAGCTTTCCACCTTCGGCGATGGAGCAAAGGTTCTGCGCGCGATCGCGTCGCTCTTCAAGGACCATAAACCCATGGCGTTTTTCGGTTGGCTTGCACTCATCTTGATCGTGCTGGGCCTGATCGCAGGCATTCCGGTTATTGCGGAATACTTCCAAACGGGATTGGTTCCGCGCTTCCCCACCGCCATCCTTGCGATCGCACTGGTGATTTGTGGCGCGCTCTCCTTCACTGCCGGCATCATATTGGATACGGTTGCAAAAACAGGACGCAAACAATGGGAGCTTTTCACCTATCAAGCCTATGAAGAAGCCCAACGTCACCAAGAAGAAGAGTCGTAGACCCTTCTCGAACACGCTCGATACCTAAGCGGAATGAAAAAGAGACTGAACCAGATGGCTCAGTCTCTTTTAGTTTTGGCGGCGTTGTTTTGCCAGCGTTTCTTGTTTTGCGATCTACGTTCTTTGATCTTCGAATAGGGCGAGGACCGTATCCTAGTTCTTCTCAACGAACGTTTTGTTCAGATAAGCGATGATGTCGTCTGATTCGTAAAGCGCTTTGCCATCGATATCCAAACAAGGCACCTGGTACTTACCACCCAGATTGATGAGCTTGTCGTAGCCGTCTTTATAAGGTTCGAGGCTAATGTCCATGATGGGCAGAACGATGTCATGCTGATCCATGAAATTGAGCACCTTTGCGCAGAAAGGACAGCCAGCTTTAACATAGAGTGTATATTGTGAGTTTTCCATTAGGATCACCTTCCCTGTAATCGAGCATAATTCATGCTAGACCAGCGCGAACGCAACCATACTCCCAAGCGCGATTTGTTACACATCCGAAAGTTTCCCGACAATATCTGCTCTGGTTGTTGTTGCTCTAAGGGGCGGAGCCTGTGGGGTGATTGGACGACTCTGAGTCCGCACTCTTAAATAGTAATAGGCTGTCCGAAGGAGCGAAGTGCACGAGATAGCCTGCAAGACATTGCAGGCTATCGAGCAACGAAAGCGAGTCGACCCAACCACCCCTCAGGCGTAAGCCCCTTGCGGCAATGAGTAGGAAGCCTCGTGTCTCGCGCTCGGCGCTGATGTTCCTACGTAGCTTGCGGATGGTCGGCGATCTGCGCGGCATGCTTCGCCTGAAGCGATTCGAGGAACGCTTGTGCATCACCAGGATCGTCGTCGAGCGTCTCATCACCCAGATCGACTTCAGTAGGCACACGACGATACAGCAGATCGTACATGATCGGCACCACGTAGAGCGTCATAAAGGTGGCATAGAGAAGACCACCCACCACAACGAGCGCCATACCGCGCTCCATGCTCGCGCCGATAGCCACACTGAATACCATTGGCAGCATGGCCAAAATGGTGGTGAGCGCAGTCATCAAGATGGGACGCATACGTGTTTTACCTGCGGCAACGAGCGCATGATGCTTCTCAAGGCCACCACGGCGCAGCTGGTTCACATAGTCTACGAACACGATGCCATTGTTCACCACCGTGCCCATTAATACCGCAAAGCCCATGAGCGAGAGCATGGTAAGGCCTTCGCCGCTGAACCACAGCGCGAAGAAGCCACCCGTGAAGGCCAACGGAACGGTAAGGATGATGATGAAGGGTGAAAGGAGGCTCTGGAACTGCGCCACCATGATCAAGTAGATGAGCACGAAGCCCAAGATCAACAGCAAGAGCATCTGCTCCAGCATGGTGTTGATGTTATCCAGTTCACCGCCATAGTAGATCTGATACTTATCGGGCACTTCATAGGCATCGAGCTTCTCGGAGAGCTCACGCGAAAGAAGCGCATTGTTATACCCGTCTTCGATCTCTGCTGAGACTGTCATCGTCTTATCTGAATTCAAGTGGACGATCGCGTTAGAAGCCACCCCTTCTTCCACTCGCGCAACATCGCCGATCTTCACATCGACCGTTTCGCCTGCTTGGCTCGTGAGTGTAACGATCGTATCGAGGATATCCTCGCGCGTAGGAACATGCGTTTCATCGATGATCTCGACCTGCATCTGCTTATCATCGACAGTAAGTTTGCTCGATGTGGTCGAGGTGTTCAGCATGCCAGAAAGTTCCTGGTAGAGCTGCGCGACCGTGAAGCCTTTCTTGGTGAGCGCGTCTTCATCGATGATGAGGTGCAGCTCTTTGTCAGCCTCTTCCATACCGTTTTCGATCTCAGTATAACCATCGACCTCATCCACGATCCGCATCACGTCTTCGCTCATCGCAAGGAGCTTCTCCTGGTCGGGGCCTGTGATCGTGATGGAAAGCCCGCTACCGAGCATCGAGCTCATGGCATCCGATGAAGAAGCATCGGTGATCACCTCGCAATCGAGATGCTCAGTGTCGCGCGAAAGCTGACGGCCAATCTCAAGCACCTGCTCTTCTGTGGTGACCGAATCGTCCATCTGCAGATAGAACATGAACATCTCGTAGGCATCTTCGCTACCTTCAGAAGCGGTGCTCGAGACCATCGAGAGGGAACTCGTGCCGTCGATCGCAGCCACATTGCCCACACCATCGATGCTCACAGCAGCATCCATGATCTCGTCCGCCATGGCATACGCGTCTTCCTTCTCCACATCCTCAGGCATCACGACCGTGACCGACATGTTCTTGCCCGTCATGGTCGGCACCATAGTGATGCCCATATTGAACACGCCGCCCACGGCAACCACGAGCAATACCACGGAAACCACCAGCGGAATGGCTTTGTGCTGCAAGAAGAAATTGAGCGAACGCGCATAGGCATCCTGAAGACGCTCGAAGCCTTTATTGCGCCGTGGTTGATAGTTCCTGAACACGAAGCGCGACAAACTCGGAACGAGCGTGAGCGCCACCACGAGCGAAGCGCACAGCACATAGGCGATCGTAAGCGCGAAGGGCAACATCATCTGGTTCACGATGCCCGTGGTGAAAACGATCGGCAAGAAAACGCAGATGGTGGTAAGCGTTGAAGCGATGACCGCGCCCGTGATCTGCTTCGCACCTTGCACTGCCGCACGCTGTGCTGGAATGCCGCGGCCGCGCAAACGATAGATGTTCTCAAGCACGATGATGGAGTTGTCCACCAACATGCCGATAGCAAGCGCAATGCCACCCAGCGACATGATGTTGAGCGAGATGCCCGAGAAATACATGAGCAAAAGCGCAACGAGCACGGAGAACGGAATGGAGAACGCCACGATGAGCGTCGGTTTCCAATCGCGCAGGAAGAGCGCGAGCACCACGATAGCGAGCAGCGCGCCCAAGAGCAACGACTGCAAGATCGAATTGATGTAGAGCGCGATGTACGAGCCCTGATCGCTCACGATGTCGAGCGAAAGGCCTGGGTAGTCTTCGCGCAGGTCAGCGATCTTCGCCTGGCACGCGTTCGAGATGTCGCTCGTGCTAGCAGTTGAACTCTTGTACACCATGAGGCATACGCCCTCGGAGCCGTTGAGCTTCATGTAGGCATCGCCCACATTGTCGACCACAGTAATATCCGCCACATCTTTAAGGCGAATCTCGCCTACGCCGTCAAGATCGACGAGCATGAGGTTCTCGAGATCTTCGATGCTTGTGATATTCGTACCCACCTGCAAGAGCCACTGTTCATCGTCGTTCGAATTGCCCAGATAGCCTGCGGGCATCGAGAAATCCTGCGCCTTGATCATGCTCGCAAGCGTAGTCTTGTCTACCAGCGCGTCGATATTGGCCGACTTGATGGCTTTCTCGCGCGCGTCCTCATACTGCGCCTGCGCCTCATCAAGCTGCTGCTTATTCTGTTCGAGCATGCTCAGCGCATTCGCAAGCTGCGCTGCTCCGCTTCCGAACTGACTTGCAGCGCTCAGGCCACCCGCTTCAGCAACGGCTAATTGATTCTGATAATTAGTAAGCTCGCTCGTAGCTTTTGTAAGTTGCTCTTGAAGTGCAGCTATTTGCTGCTGGAGTGCGGGCTTCATCGCCTCGGGGGCTTGCGCAAGCTGAGCTTGTAAGGCTTGAATCTGAGCAGTAAGTGCAGCGACTTGCGCGGTGCCCGAAGAGACGCCCATGGTCAAACCCGAGATAGCCTGCCCGAGTTGATCAGTAGTGGCTTTTTCTTGATCGGCGAGCTTCGTCTGTTGTTCTTTCAGCGCCTTTTCTGCAGAAGCCATCTGGGAACGTCCCTCATCGATCGACTTCTTCGCGTCGTAGAGCTCAGAATTGACGTTTCCGAGCAATTTGTTGTTGATGTCTTCGATCTTCGAATCGCTCAGGCGCACTTCGACGGATTGCTCCGCTGAACCCACCACCGAGACATCTGCAACGCCATTGATGCGCTCAAGTTCAGGCGAGAGCGTGTCTTCGGCGAATTCCGAAAGTTCATAGATATCCTTGCCTTCATAGTTCGCGGCAACGTAGAGCGTGGCCATCATGTCCATGCTCATTTCCATGTAGTTAGGTGATCCAGCCGTTTCGGGCAACTGCGATTCGACCTCGTTGACCGCCGAAGACACCTTCACCAGAGCCGAATCCATATCGGTGCCATCTTCGAATTCAAGGAACACCATGGAGAAGTTGTTGGCGCTCTGGGATTGGATCTCGGTCACACCATTGACCGTCGAGAGCGTGCTTTCGAGCACTTCGGTCACTTCCGTCTCGACCTTCTCAGCGCTCGCACCAGGGTCGGTGGTCATGACCATGAGGTAGGGAATGTCCATGTCGGGAAGCAAGTCGGTCTTCATCTTGCTCAATGAAACACCGCCAAGGATGAGCGCGATGATGACCGCAACGACGATGATATAGGGACGCTTGACGCTGAATTTAGAGAGCATAGAGGCCACAACACCTTCACGAACACGCAACAATATACAGAGTAGTTTCCTTTATCTGTATACCATAACTTGTGTACGCAGCAGCCTTAACGCAGACCCAAATGCAAATAAGCAGAGCCAAACGCACATAAGCCCTCCGATTGATGCAGAGGGCTTACGAAAGTGTAATGTATCTATGGGCGAGTGAAGGAAGGGATGGGCGTGCGCATCACGCAAAAGCTGCCCGCAGCACTCGTGCACCACTTAGCCACTTAGCTACCTAGCTGGAGATGCCTGGCTAAAAACAGCCGTCTAGACCGGCTGATAGCCACTCCACCCTGAAGCGATCAGCGTCGCGCCACGAATGACCGCAAAGACCGCAATGAAGATCGCAAGGCTTTCAGGAAAGATGAAGAAGCAGATGCCCACGAGCAAGCTCAAAATGGCCGACACCAGTCCGAGCCCCCAAATTGAACCCAGCTGCTTACGTGAGGCGATGATGGAGAATATCTCCACGATGGAATACGCCATGATGAAGGCACCGATGAGCCACGGTATAACATAGGCTGTTGCGAGCGGATGGATGACCAGCATCAAGCCAATGATGATATCCAAGATGCCGTAAGCCACATACCAGCCCGAAAGCCCTGCTGTCTTGCGTTCACGCACGTAGGATATGATGTTCACGATGCCAGCAAAGACGAAGCCAGCGCCAGCTACGAAGGTGACGCTCAAAAGCGTGATGCCAGGATAGAACGCACACAGCGCGCCGAAGAAGATGAGCAGCACGCCCGGTACGATGAGCGACCAATTTCTTTCTGCTTTTTCCTGGGAAGCCATAGCTTACCCCTTTCTCTTTTTTGTCAGTGTAGCGCCGAGCGTTCAAAGACTCGCATAGAGCATCGCGAAGTTTGTTCCACTGAAAACAAAGCGTTGCTAAAGGGTAATCATGCGTCGATGGACGCGCCAGATATGCGCGCTATTATAAAGCTATTCGATCACAAGCACGCACGTTGCGGAAGACGCGAGCTTCCCTGCGCTCGATCGTACAGGCGCAATCGTATCAGATCACGCCCTTAGGCGTTGGAGGAGGAATCATGAGACTTGGTTTTATCGGCTGTGGCAACATGGCGGGAGCCATTATCGCAGGAATCATCAAGAAGGGTCTCGTTTCACCCGATGAGATCTATGGCTCAAATTCAACGCCTGAACATGCGAACGCAACGCATGAGCGCCTCGGCATCCAAACCACCACCGACAACACCCTCGTTGCCGGAGAGAGCGATATCGTGTTCCTCTGCGTGAAGCCGCAACAGTATGAAGCAGTGATCGACCAGATCAAGGATCACTTGCATGAGCGCCAGATCCTGGTGAGCATCGCACCAGGCAAGACCCTCGCATGGCTCGGAGAGAAGATCGGCCATCCACAGAAGATCGTACGGGTCATGCCCAACACGCCAGCGCTGGTGGGCGAAGGCACCACCGCGTTCTGCCCGGGCGATCTCGTCTCGCCCGAAGAGACGAAGATCGTGAAGGAACTGCTCGAGAGCTTCGGGCTTGCGATCGAACTTGCCGAACCGCTCATGGATGCCGCCAGTTCAGTAGGAGGCAGTGCCCCCGCGTTCGTCTATATGTTCATCGAGGCGTTAGCCGATGGCGGTGTTGTTGAAGGCTTGCCGCGCGCACAAGCGCAGATGATCGCCGCGCAAACCGTGCTCGGCAGCGCAAAGATGGTGCTTGAGACGGGCGAGCATCCCGGCAAACTGAAAGATCAAGTTTGCTCTCCTGGCGGCTCGACCATCGCTGGCGTTGAGGCGCTTGAAGAGGGAGCCTTCCGTGGCACCACCACCCGCGCCGTACGCGCTACGGTTGCAAAAGCACGTAGTCTGTAGGGCTTCTGGTTGCGTTAGCTGAACTACAGCAACCAAAAAACTGTGATGTTTTTGTGCATGTTCAACGCGCATGGCTTACTTTATTAGCACTCTCGCCCTGAGAGTGCTAACTTTTTCTGTGATAAATCTGCGGCCTGCCCACTCGGTAGGCCGCACGCACGTACCCTTCACAAGAAAGGCTTATGCATGAAGCAATTCAAAACTGAGAGCAAGAAACTGCTCGACCTCATGATCAACTCGATCTACACGAATCGTGAGATCTTCCTGCGCGAACTTATTTCGAACGCATCAGATGCGGTCGACAAGCTCTATTTCAAGAGCCTCACCGACTCTTCGATCACGGTCGCAAAAGACGACCTGTTCATCACGGTTTCTTTCGACAAAGACGCGCGCACGATCACCGTAGAAGACTCCGGTATTGGCATGACGAAAGCCGAACTTGAAGAAAATCTTGGCACGATCGCTCATTCCGGAAGCCAGGAATTCAAGACCGAAAACGCCGAAGACCAAGGCAAGGATCTCGATATCATCGGCCAGTTCGGTGTTGGCTTCTATTCCGCCTTCATGGTCGCTCAAAAGGTGACGGTGAACTCGCGCGCTTGGGGGGCCGATGAATCTTGGAGCTGGACGAGCGATGGCATCGAAGGCTACTCGATCAAAAAGGGCAAGAAGCAAACGCACGGTACCGAGATCATCCTCGAGCTTAAAGAGAACACCGAAGAGGAGGATTTCGACCTGTTCTTGAGCGAGCCGCAGCTGAAATCCCTCATCAAACGCTACAGCAATTATGTGCGCTACCCCATCAAGATGGAATGCGCGAAGAGCGTCGAGCTGCCTAAGCCCGAAGACGCACCCGACGATTACACACCGCAGTATGAGACGGTCACCGAAGTCGAGACCATCAACTCGATGATCCCCATCTGGAAACGTCGCAAATCTGAAGTGAGCGAAGAGGAATACAACGAATTCTACAAGTCGGATTTCCACGACTATGCCGATCCGCTGCGCACGATCTCGATCCACGCCGAAGGCACGCTGTCCTACGACGCACTGCTCTTCATCCCGAGCCATGCGCCCTACGACCTCTACAGCAAGGATTACAAGAAGGGACTCGCACTCTATACGTCGAACGTGCTCATCATGGAGAAATGCGAAGAGCTGCTACCCGATTACTTCAACTTCGTGCGTGGCGTCGTGGACAGCCAGGACCTCACGCTCAACATCTCACGCGAAACGCTTCAGCACAATGGCCAGTTGCGCGCCATCGCCCAGAAGCTCGAGAAGAAGATCAAGTCCGACCTGCTGAAGATGCTCGAAGACGATCGCGAAGCCTACGAAAACTTCTTCAAAGACTTCGGACGCGGTATCAAATACGGTATCTACTCAAGCTACGGCATGGACGCCGACAAGCTCTCTGACCTGCTGCTCTTCTATTCCGCAACCGAAAAGCGCATGATCACGCTCGCAGAGTACCTCGAAAAGGCTGCCGAGGATCAGAAGTCCATCTACTATGCGGTAGGCGAATCGGTCGATCGCTTAGCCAAAATGCCCATCGTGAAGACCGTTATGGCTAAGGGCTATGACGTGCTGCTGTGCACTCAGGATGTCGATGAATTCTGCATGATGTCCATGAACAGCTTCGACGAGCGTCCGCTGAAGAATGTCGCTGGTGGCGATCTCGACCTTGAGACCGAAGACGAGAAAGAAGCCGCTGAAGCTATCACGAAGGAAAACGAAGGGCTGTTCAACGCCATGAAAGAAGCGCTTGATGGTGCCGTCACCCGCGTAGCAGTTTCCACGCGTCTTTCCGACACGCCGGCCGCCGTTACCACCGAAGGACCGATCTCGCTTGAGATGGAACGCATGATGGCGATGGGTCCAGATGGCGAGCGCATCAAGGCCGATCGCGTGCTCGAGATCAATCCTCAGCACAGGATCTTCGACGTTTTGAAACAGGCTCAGGAGGCCGGCGATACGGAGAAGATCGCGCAGTATTCGACCATCCTCTACAATCAAGCGCTTATCGTTGAGAACATGCCGGTCGATGACCCGATCGCCTATGCTCAAGCGGTCACGGCACTTATGGAATAAATACACAACAAAAGCGCGAGTTTTCCCTACAATCCCTACAAAATGCGAGTAGAATAAAGCGCGTTCATTTCCTTATGGGCGCGCTTGTTCTTTGCAAGCACGAAGCGTCCCAAAGAGCAATGAGGGGATCACGAGAAACCAGCCATGCCTCACGATTATCGACCAGCGCATCACCAACACGATCACGCTCGCCCGCACCGTCGCAAGCCACAGCGTCGTACGTCCAATCGCGAAACCGTTCAGAGCGATGAGCTCTCATCGACTAACGGCATCCGCATGGTGAAAGATGCGCAGTCCTTCAATCACGACCGCAACCCTCATCTCTCTCAAACATCGCTGCCTACTATCGACGCCGTCGGCACTCCCCATCCGAAGTCTCCTGCGGCTAGAGCGATGCAACAGCAAGCTCGACCAAGGCATGAAGTGCCTGGCTTTGGCGTCGAAGAGGCACCCTTTGAAAACACGAGAGTTCGCACGCATGAGGCAAACAACCCGCTCTACACAGGCGAGACCTATCCGGTGCGCGGAACTCATACCGATAGCTCGCTGCCGCATGCTCATGCGCACAACCAGCAAACGAACGCTTCTCTTACTGGATCGCACCGCGCTGTTCAGGGGATTCCTTCCGAGTATCCCGCCCCACGCGCAAGCCAATCAGCAAGATTTCGCGCTGTTCCACCATTAAGTGACCATTCTGAGCCACCAGCTGGACAATCCGCACGCTTGAGAGCGATCGATGCGACCGGCGCTCAACCAAGATCGTACGCTGGGCATTCGGCAAGCTTCGCTGCAGTCGAACACACGCAGGAAACACAACAGCCCTACGACTACCAAGACTACACTGCTGCAAGTGGGCGCTACAAAGCATCCAACACGCAAGCCGCTTCACCTACGAACTTCAAGCCACTCACTGCAACCTCAAAGCATGCACGCAAGCGCACTAAAACCTTGCCGCGAGCGATCGCTGCCGTTGCGATCGTGGTCGCACTAGGCGTAGGTGGCTTCTTCGGTTATCAGCAAATCGCCTTTGCGGGTCCCGTAACAGCTACGGTCAATGGCGAGAAGATGACGCTCGAAGGCAGCGAGCGCTCGATCGAAGGGCTGCTCGACAACAATATCGTACAGGTCACGCCAGGAAACTTCGTTGCGGTCGATGAATCGACGCTTCGTGAAGGCGATGGCACCCGTTGCACGGCCGTCATCAACGAGCAACCCGTTAGCGATTTAAAAACGCATATCAATGAAGGTGACCAGGTGGTTGTCTCGAACGGCACCGATGTGATGGAAAACTACACCGATTCGGCACCAACGGTTATTCCAGCAGGTTATTCAAAAGCTGGCCAGTATGGCGCGCTCCACGTTTTCCTAGCCGGTCAGGATGGTGAAACGGTAACTCGCACGGGCTCTGAGTCGGGCAAGACCATCGAGCAGGTCACCAAGGAAAAGATCGATAACCGCCTGGTGTACTACAACGCCAACTCTAACGGCGAAAAGGTTATCGCGCTCACCTTCGACGACGGACCTTGGGATGGCTCGACCGAGCAGATCCTCGACATCCTGAAGGAGAACGGAGCAAAAGCAACGTTCTACACCATCGGCGAACAGATCTCTTCGCACTCCGATCAGATCGCACGCATGGCCAGTGAAGGGCACGAGATCGCGACCCACACCTGGGATCACGCAGCAGGATCGGGCAAGGGTGTTTCGCTCAATCTCATGAGCACGGCGGAGCGCAAAGAAGAAGTGCAAAAGGGCATGGATGCCATCAAGAACGCTGCGAATAAAGATGCGAGCGTCTACTTCCGCGCGCCCGGTGGCAACTTCAACGATAGCGTAGCGAATGATCTCAGGGGCATGGTCCAGGGTGAGATCGGTTGGAATATCGACACCGAAGACTGGCGTCGACCTGGTGCGGACACCATCGCTTCGCGCATCAAGAGCGCAGGTCCTGGCGAGGTCATCCTCATGCACGATGGCGGCGGCGACCGCTCGCAAACCGTTGCAGCGCTTCGCGAAGCCTTGCCTTATCTGAAAAGTCAGGGTTATAAGTTCGTTACTATCTCCGAGCTTATCGAAGCCTACCCCTACCAAGAGGGTCAGCATTCCTAGTCAGCATTCCTGGTTCGCAGCTTTCTGTCAGAACCCACTCACGCGCACATTCCTTATAAAAAAACCTGCCGTAACCGCAACGTATCCGCGGTTTTGGACCAACTTAGCTATATACTAAGTACGTCTCAAGAACGAAAGGAACGTTATGACTGCAACAATGAAGAAACTTGGCGTAGTTGCTGTGCTCTTCGCCCTGGTCGCGTCTATTGGCTTGTTCGGTTGCTCTTCGAACAACGAATCCAAAGACACCAACGCTGAATCTGCAGACTACACCTTGCTCAACGACGGCAAACTCGTAGTCGGTCTTTCTCCCGACTATCCACCATTCGAAAACCTCGAAGGTGACGAAGTGGTTGGCTTCGAGGTTGAGCTGGGCAAGGCAATCGCTGAAGAGCTCGGTCTCGAATATGAGAACAAGAACCTCCAGTTCGACGCTATCATCCCTGCGGTTGTTTCCGGTGGTCAGGTTGACATCGGCATGTCCGGTTTCACCGTTACGCCTGAGCGTGAAGAGCAGATCGACTTCACCGATGCTTTCTACATCGACGATCAGGCTGTTGCAGTTATGAAAGATGAAGATATCACCGAAGAGAATGCCGCAGAAGCACTGAACCAGGAAGGTATCATCATCGCAGTTCAGTCTGGCACCACCGGTGAAACCTATGCTCAGGAGAATTATCCGAACGCCACCATTCAGCCCTACGGCAACTCCACCGACTGCTTTGCAGCGATGCAGTCCGGCCAGGCTAACGCGGTTTGCACCAACAAGGCTGTTGTCGAAAAGATGATCAAGGACGCCTATCAGGATGCTGAAGTTGTCGCAACCAGCGCAACTGGCGAAGAATATGCGATCGTTGTCTCCAAGGACAATCCCGAGCTCACCAAGGCGCTGAACGAAGCGCTCAAAAAGCTCAAAGAGAACGGCACGATTGACGAACTCACCGCCAAATGGCTCTAATCTTTTAGACGAACCCTCCCCAGCCGCGTGTTGGGGAGGGTTTTTTATTTAAGGACTTCTCATGCAAAAACGCATGCTTTCTTTCATATCCGTGTTCGTCGCGATCGCTGTGGCGTGCTCGGTTTTCTTCGTAGGTCTCTGCGCACAACCCGCAAGCGCTGAAGCGCTCGATACAGCAAAATGCACAGCACGCCCTAACGCTGATGGGTCGAACGAGGTGAAAGGCGCCACTGAGACGCGCATTACCTGGGAAGGCCAAGCAGCAGCCGATGAAAGCGTGAAGGCCATCACGCTCACGATGCCCGAAGGCACTTCGTTCTCGACGAAGAATGCGCGTATCACCATGCTCTCTGGCTCTGATCTTATGACCCGCACTAACATTGCAGCGAGCTTTCAAATACAGGGCGATTCGATCGTTGCCACCTTTGATGAAGCGGCTCCTGCTGGCGGATATTTCCGCTTTGAAGTGTACGAGGTGAAGTTCCCCGCTTCTGGTGGCGCGATGGATCTTACGGGCACCTATGAACTCGCGAATGGCGACTACAAGGATATCGGACAGATTCCAGCTATTAACGTCGTGGGCATCGACCCTGCCGAAGAGCTCTCCACCTATTTAGGCGAACAGGACTGGGTTCAAGCATGGAATTCCAACAAGTTCTTGCACCTCTTCCTCGATCCAACGGTTCTGGTAACCAGCTTCCCGGTGGTTATCAAAGGATTTTTCATGGCCCTCGCGATCGTGCTCGTAGCGTTCCCTTGCGCGATTCCTTTCGGTCTATTGCTCGCGCTCATGCGTATGTCGAAGCTGCGCGTTCTTCGCGGTCTCGCAACCACCTACGTGAACGTCGTTCGTGGCACGCCGCTGTTCCTACAGATCTATATCGCGTTCTTCGGACTTCCACTTGCAGGCATCCAAGTGCCTCCCTTCCCTCTTGGCGTGGTGGTCTTGGCTATGAACTCGAGTGCTTACTTGTGCGAGATATTCCGCGCAGGCATTCAATCGATTCCTAAGGGCCAGTTCGAAGCTTCGCGCTCGCTCGGCATGAATGGCGCACAGACGATGCTCTTCGTGATCATCCCGCAAACCGTTCGTCGTGTGATTCCTACTATGACCAGCGAATTCATCCTGCTTTACAAGGACACCTCGCTGCTCGCTGCCGTGGGTGTCATGGAAGTGGTCATGTACGCGAAGACGATCGTGGCAGCCACTGGTTCGATCACGCCTTATATCGTTGCGGCCTGCTTCTATCTCGTGATCACCTTGCCGCTCGCTAAGATCGTGGGCAAGCTCGAAGCACATCTTGCCGACCGTGATGCAGGCAACACCGGTAAGAAGAACAAGCGCAAGAAGCACAAAGCGCCACTGCCAGAAGATCCTGAACTGCAAGGCAACTTGGCGGTTGAAAGCACACCTGCGTTTGGCAGCAACATCAACGCTCACCGGACTCATAACCCGGAGGTCGTAGGTTCAACTTCTGTGTTTGCAACAGAAAGCGGAAGGGGGAATTAACGATGCATCAAGTAAGCGATGAGGTGGTTGTCCGTATCGAGAACCTCACGAAGAGCTTTGACGAGCTCGAAGTTTTGCGCGGCGTTAACGTGAATGTTCATCGTGGCGAAGTTGTGGTCATCCTCGGCCCTTCCGGCTCGGGCAAATCGACCCTTTTGCGTTGCGTGAATCTGCTCGAGACTCCTACTTCGGGCAAGATCTTCTTCGAAGACACCGAGATCACCGACCCGAAGGTTGACATCAATCAGGTGCGCTCCAAGCTGGGCATGGTGTTTCAGAGCTTCAATCTGTTCCCACATCTCACGGCAAAGAAGAACGTGATGTTGGCACAGCGCAAGGTGCTCAAGCGTTCCGAAGAAGAAGCAGAGAAGAAAGCTATCGAAGAGCTTACGAAGGTGGGACTGGCCGAACGCGTCGACTACAAGCCGAGCCAACTTTCCGGCGGTCAGCAGCAGCGTGTAGCTATCGCGCGTGCGCTTGCCATGGATCCGCATGTGATGCTCTTCGACGAAGCGACCAGCGCTCTCGATCCCGAGCTGGTTCGTGGTGTTCTTTCAGTCATGAAAGAGTTGGCACGCGAAGGCATGACCATGATCGTGGTAACGCACGAGATGGGTTTTGCGCGTGATGTGGCAGATCGCGTGATCTTCATGGATGGCGGCGTGATCGTTGAAGAAGGCACGCCAGAAGAAGTGTTCGACCACCCGCAGCATAATCGTACGAAGGACTTCTTGGGACACATCACCGAAGTAGTGTAGCTCTTTGTGCGGAGCTCGCTTTTAGTGGAGCAAGAAGTAGATGAGCCATTTAAGTGCTCATTTTGCCGCTCATCGCATGCGAATGGCTGCGATCGAAGTACTTCTTGCACTTCAGCGTTGTGGCGGCTATTATATTTAACTGTCGCTTTTCGTTCATAAGCTATACCAGATAGCTTACTAAGAACGAGCGGAATATATAGTGCGGGGTGGAGCAGTCTGGTAGCTCGCCGGGCTCATAACCCGGAGGTCGTTGGTTCAAATCCAGCCCCCGCGACCATTCATTCAACGCCGTTCTTCCGAACGGCGTTTTTTGTTGACGCTGCGAGGAAGCAAGACAACCAATCTAGCATTTCGGCGCTTTCTTTCATGGACCAAAGTCCATTCAAACGCACCTCAAAGCTATCTTGATCATCTTGCTTCCTCTCGCTTTCTTTCCCAATCAAGAAATGCTTTTCTTTTGTTATAGGGCTAATGCAGAACCAGCGTTTCAAAACGCCAGTTAAATTAAGAAAACATTATATACTTGTGATATACTTGTTTTAGCGAACGAGAGGGGTGACCATTATGGCGCAGCTATCGCTTTATATGGATGACATCGCAATGGAAGAGCTACGGGCAGATGCCGAAGCGGCTGGGAAGTCGATCTCCTCTTATGCCCGCGAGGTTCTTGAGAAACGTCACGAGGCCGAACGCGGCTGGGTGAATGGGTGGCCTCCAGGGTATTTCGAGAATTTGAAGCCCTTAAATTTTGAGGAACCTGTTGATCTGCCACCCGAGCCTATTGAGCCCCTCAATACTATTTAAGGACGCTTATGTATTTGCTAGATACGAATATCCTTATCGATATATCAAGACGCAAATTAAATGCTGCATATGAGCTGCTCCTAAATAGCGATGCAGGGCTTTTCAAAGTTCCGGCCGTGGTCAAAGCCGAACTACTTCTGGGTGCAGAAAAAAGCATGCAGCCTGAAGAAGAACGCCTAAAAGTGGAATCTTTGCTCTTGCCTTTCGAGATCATCCCTTTTGATGAGGCCTGCACTGCACATTATGCAAAAATACGCGCAGCGCTTGAACGCAAGGGGCAAACCATCGGCGGTAATGACTATCTGATCGCAGCAACAGCCCTTGCCCACGGCGCCGTTCTGGTCACCAACAACGTGAATGAGTTCAAACGTGTGCCTGGGCTTTCCCTTGAATGCTGGGAAGAGATCGATTTCTAGGCGGGCACCATCAAACGTTTCAGTTGGTCAAGGAATGACGCTCGCTTCCATCTCAGTTCTTGGCTTCGCCCTTCCAGCGATCAAGATGCGGGAGCAACGTGGCCATGAGAGAAACCGCTTCTTCGCGTGAGATACCCATCGCATCAGCTTCCATTTGGGCTGTTGCCTCGATGAACTCATCCATATCGACATCTTTTGCCGTGAAATCGCCCTCTTGATAACACCACTTGCAGTAATGATCGCTCGGCGAACCATCTGCTTCAGTGCCATGCAACGATTCATCGGGTATCGGCATCGAGCAGCACTGACAGTAATACTCTGCTGGCATCTCGAAGAAGCGCTCGAGCGGAATCGAATAGGTGACACAGATCAGCTTCACCATATCGATGCTCGGTGAGGTCTCGCCCGTCTCCCAGCGAGAGATCGCCTGCCTGGTCACGAACAGATCACGCGCCATCTGCTCTTGCGTCAGCCCTTTTTCAGTTCGGATCTGCGTGATCGTATCGCTCATAGCCATAGCGGGTCCTTTCATCGTATGTGCCTAACTTCATTATGGAGATACCGTTCGCGGGTTCAAGCAACATCTTGTTGCATCTCGGTTGCAACGTGCCTATCATTCATACCCGCATAAAAGATGCATGCACATGCATGCCCCTATTTCAACGAGTGTGAAGAGGAAGATGCCCGCAGTAGACCTGAAAGTATACGGAGCGATCCTGAACGTCCGCAAAGCACGGCGCTTTGATGCTGCCTGCCTGCTGATGCGCATGTATGGCTACATGATGAACATTGGCACCGTTGCCATGCTTTCATTGGCAGGCTATTCGTTCCTCGAGTCAGGACTCGTCTCTTCAGTTATCGCACTGGCGATCTTCCTGATCGGTCCGCGCTTGGGAAAACTGGTCGACGAACGCGGGCAATCGCGCGTGGTGCCTTTCGCTGCGCTGGTCAGCCTTACGGGGCTGGTTGCACTCCTGATCACCGTGCAATTCCATGGCCCGCTCTGGATCTTATTCATTGCATCGATCTTCGTTGGTTGCATTCCCAGCGCGCAGGCTCTTTCGCGCGCTCGCTGGGTCTATCTCTTACGCACGGGCAAACTGGGCGAAAAGGCGCCGAACGTAACCACTATCTTTTCTTATGAAGGAATTTTGGACGACATCGGTTTCATGATCGCACCCGCCCTTTCGATCTTCCTTGCCTCATCCTTTACTCCGATCGCAGGTCTTGCTGTAGGCGGCGTATGCTTCTTGATCGGAGCGACGTTGCTCACGCACGCAAAAGAGACCGAACCTCACCCCGGATGGAGATCGGCTGCGGATACCGCTTCGTCTGAAGAATCATCATCCAACAGTTCAACGCCCGAAAAGGACGAAACGCCTGCAAAGAAGAGTCTTTTCCGTACGTCGCGCATCGTACGGGTGCTCTTCATCTTGATGCTCTTGCTCGGCTCGTTCTTCGGAACCTTCGATACCACTTCCGTTGCATTCGCTGAAGAGCTGGGTGAACCGAACATCGCTAGCGGTGCGCTCATGCTCTCGGCGCTGGCCTCGATAGCGATAGGCTTTTTGTTCGGCACCTTGCGCCTTGCGATCCCCCACTACAAGCAAGTGCTGATCGCTGCTACCTGCATCGGTGTGGCGTATGGATCGATGATGCTGATCAGTGATGCGATAAGCCTGTATGTGGTCTCCTGTTTCGGTGCGCTCTTCTATGCACCCTTCCTGATCGTGATGAATGGCGCTTGCGAACGTTCTGTTCCCGGAAAGCGCCTGACCGAAGCCATCACCTGGCTCAATGCAGGTTGCACATGCGGCCTGGCGATCGGCCCGACGCTCGCGGGCATCATGATTGATGTATGGGGCGCCCAAGCTGGGTTCATCATGGGCGGCACGCTTGCTCTCGCGATCCCCGTTATCGCCCTGCTGAGTCGCCGTACGATCAAAGCAGGTCGCACGAGCAGCTTGCACGCACGAAAGGCTGCTCAAGCCGCCTAGATTTTCCATCGCAGCCTTTTCGCCGTAGTCAAGAACGTATCGGGGTCAACCTTCAGTAGCTGAAGTGAGAATTCAAAGCTTTTTCGTGGCGACAGGTAAATCACAAGTTTGCTTCTTTGTCATTCTTGGCATGAGAATTGCAAACATATCACTCGTATAATGGATCGCAGGACAGGCATCGTCTTAAACCCGATCGAGCATCTTGCAGATCATGCAACTTGCCAATTATGCGGAGGCAACCCATGGCATTCGATTACAAAAAAGAGTACAAGGACATCTACCTTCCACCAAAGAAGCCTCAGCTCATTACCGTGCCGCCCATCACCTACGTTGCAGTGAAGGGCAAAGGCGACCCAAATGAAGAGGACGGCGCATACAAGCGCGCCCTGCAATTGCTCTACAGCATTTCATTCACTATTAAGATGTCGCCCAAATCAGGCCATGACATTGAAGGTTGCTTTCAATACGTGGTTCCTCCACTTGAAGGTTTTTGGACAACTGCGAACAACACGTTATTTGATCCCAAACACAAAGGCGAGCTCACCTGGATCAGCTGCATTCGCCTACCTGAATTCGTAACGCCTGCCGTGTTCACCTGGGCGAAGGAGGAAGTCGAGAGGAAGAAGAACCTCGATGCTTCCGCTGCGAATATGCTCACTATAGATGAAGGGCATTGCGTGCAATGCATGCATATTGGCCCGTATGACAACGAGCCACCAACCATTGAAGCAATGAAGGAATACGCAGAGGCACAAGGTTTTGCCATAGAGCTCTCCCCAAGTCGATGGCATCATGAGATCTATCTCTCTGACCCTCGTCGTGCTGCGCCCGAAAAGATGAAGACGGTCATTCGCCTCCCAGTCGCTCCCGCATAATGCCAAGCATAGAAGAGCAGAAGATAATGGACCCCGAACGAACCCACCTACTAGAGAAGGCTTTGCTATGACCACCATTCCCCCAATCCTTTTCGACCTTGATGGCACCCTACTGGATACTCACGATAAATGACATTAGAACACATCTAATGTCACACAGATGTCGCAATTCAGAAGTCCCCACTACAAAAGTCTTTGGATTAACGACACTACGTTTTATAATAAGAGACATGATGTCGTTAAAACTATCTGCCGTCAATGGGATGGTATAGGGAGAGGATGCGATCATGCAAGTGGCAAAAGAGGTCATACTGTGGACAGGTGCAGGGCAAATAGGCATGGCTATCGCGCGGAGAGTTGGATATGAAAAGAAGATCCTGGTCGGCGACAAGAGTCTTGCCAACGCTAAGATCATCGCGAAGACAATGAATGAGGCCGGCTTCGACGTAGAGCCTATGGAGATGAATCTTTCCGATCGCACGTCCATCTTGACTATGATCGCGCGTGCCCGGGAAATAGGCGAGATAACTGCGCTTATAAATGCAGCTGGGGTGTCGCCCTCACAAGCGCCTATCGAGGCCATCCTGGCTGTCGACCTTTATGGCACAGCGGTCCTCCTCGATGAGGTAGGCAAGGTGATTGCGCCGGGTGGCGTGGGCGTTACCATCTCTAGCCAGTCTGGCAAGCGCATGCCTCAGCTGACAGCTGAAGAGGACCGCCTTCTGGCCACCACGCCTTGTGATGAGCTGTTGAACCTGCCCTTTTTACAACCTGAGAACGTACGCGACACACTGCATGCCTATCAATTGGCGAAACGTTGCAACGAGAAGCGCGTCATGGCCGAGGCGGTGAAGTGGGGCGAACGTGGTGCTCGCATCAACTCCATCAGCCCTGGCATTATCGTAACACCCCTAGCCATCGACGAGTTCAACGGCCCGCGTGGCGACTTCTATAAGAATATGTTCGTGAAATGTCCGGCGGGACGTCCCGGAACAGCTGATGAGGTGGGTGCGCTGGCTGAGTTCATCATGGGGCCACAGGGTGCTTTTATAACGGGAAGCGACTTCCTAATAGACGGCGGCGCCACAGCCAGCTATTACTACGGCCCGCTTCAGCTAGATGCGCAAGAGTAAGAAAACCTCGATAATCACTCCGTGAGGAATCGTCTGTTTTCTGCAATAGACGGGAACTCAATAACCCGACCCGTTTTGGATTCCTACTGATGACATTAGGATGACATTAGAACACATCTAATGTCACTATCATCACCAATAAAACCGATCACAAAGTGCGCTAAGCCTTAGCGATTATTCCTCTTCCGATGCCCGTCAAACGTTCGATCTGCCTGATAGACAATCCATGCTCTTTGAGCTTTCTGAGCTCCTTATCGCGAATTGCCTTTTCCATCGATGCGAGTTCTTCCGAATAATTCTTGCCATAAAGCCTTTCCGCTATACTTGAGGCTTCCCTATCGTCCAGGCGTGATTTGTATGCCAGCCATTCCATGCCCACCGTCTCTCGTTTCGCATCATGAGATTGGATGAACGCCTCTCTGGATCCGAATAACGAAAGAACGAAGCGTTTGTCACAGAGCCCCTCTCCTTCCCAGGTGTTTCCCTCACAAGCGATTTCTCTATAGCTGCTCCATGGATAGTCGCGCGGCTGAGACAACCCCGCATCTAGAGCATTGAAATGAATATATCGGACAGCATCTATTAAATGCGCTTCCGTATTGATCGAGGTTGAAGAGAACCTGTTCTGAAAAACTTTTCCAACGTGTCCATGACGACCATTGAAGAATTGCGCGTAGCTGATTAAGGTCCGTTGCATAAGTGTTGAGAGTTCTTCGTGCTGCGCCCTAAAAAGAAGATGAATATGATTTACCATCAAACACCACGCCAGCACAACAGCGTCAGAATCGTCCAGCTTGCGATGAAGTGTATCTAAGAATTTTCTTTTGTCTATGTCATCTTCGAAGACCATTCGTCTTCCAATCCCTCTTGTTGTCACGTGGACAAACTCAGAAGAAAGCATATTACGAGGAAGGCTCATATTGCTCCTTATGTAGCTGTGAATACCAGACAGACATTATGACATTAGATGTGTTCTAATGTCATTCTACCGTTGTCCCATTGCGTCCCCGTTGTCCCATTGTCCCGGCCTATTTAGCGGCCAGATTGAATCTTGAGAATTGGCGATATGTTTTTAAGCGGAAGATCAACTCTTCTCTACTCACCTGCTGGATGGCGCAAATATGATCCAGCGCAACCGATGTTGCATCCATCAAATAGTTGATGGGGATGATGTCGATCTTTTCTCGCTTTTCACCACTGAAATAAGCGATGACTCCCAATATGCCGCTTGCTGTATATTCGATGATAAGACGCGACTTGAGATCAAGCTCTCCCCCTTCAGGCAACAGGAAAGTCGACCAGATCTTGATCACGTAGCCTTTGAGGTTCTTCTCGACGATCGTTTGCCCGCCTTGCTCCATAAAAAGAGAAAGGCGCGGAATATGCCCTTCGATCATCGATTCGATAACTGCTTCAGGGTTATCACCCGCAATGATGGAAATAATGCAGTTGGGCAGCCCTTTAACCTCCCGACCAAGAGCCGCTAACATGAGTTCGTCTTTGTCTGCAAAATGATAGTAGAACGTTCCTCGGTTGCATCCTGCTCTTGCCACGATCATCCCAACTGATATCTCGTGCAGTTGGTTATCCTCGAGTAACTGCCAAAACGCCTCGATCATTCGATCGCGAACAGAAGGTTGATTGCTTTTCTTCGGTCTTGCCATATGTCACTTCTTTCGAACAAGATCGTAGTATTCCTCAACTTCGTTGCAGCGAAGCGATGCCCTATTAGAAAGGCGCATTCGTGAAACCCTTTTGGCCAAATAACGCTGCGTCTATACTAAATATAGCATGCTGTATAAATAATACCGCGCATATAGATGTGCTAAACCGTCTGCACTATTGAAAGAAATTCGCCATAAAGCCCAAGAATGCCGCTGGTAGCTTGCTTTTGCGCTCTACGGAACCAGGGGCATCATCGTTATAGAAGCCCAAATCAGCAATACTGCTCGCTCGATCCTGCACTTTTTTGAAATGGATAGGCCCTCTCGATCATCGCGAAACAAGCCGCTCTTCATCGAATACTAAATGCAAGCCTCATGTGTGCTCGCTATAGTAAAGAGAACCTCAACTATAGTGAGCGCAACATCAGCTTTGCGCCGTAAAAAGGGAGCTTGAGCGTTTCATGAGCAAACGAGGGGTCATCATAGCGAACACGGGCACACCCGATGCACCCGAAGCGGATGCTGTACGTACGTATTTGACCGAATTTCTTCAGGACCCGCGTATTTGTCCGCTGCCCGCTCCCTTGTGGAAGATCATCCTCCATGCGTTCATCCTTCCCAAACGCTCGAAAGCTTCTGCGGAGAAATACCAGTCCATTTGGACTCCGAATGGCTCGCCGCTCAAAACGATCATGATCTCACTTGCCCAGCAGCTACAAGCCGCACTTGGCGATCGCGGCGAAGACGTGCTCGTGCGTGCCGCCATGAGCTATGGCTCTCCCTCCGTCACACACGTGATCGCCGAACTCCGTGAACAAGGATGCGAAGAGCTCGTGATCCTGCCCCTGTATCCCCAAAGCGCCCTTTCCACCTCCAGCGTCGTATTCGACAAGACGCACGCCGCCCTCGCCTCTCTCGATTGGCATCCGCCCGTGCGCAAGATCTCCAACTACTGCACCGATCCACTCTATAGCGAGGCTATCGCGAACACGATCCACGCAGCTGGTTTTAACGAATCCGCAGGTGATAAACTGCTTTTCGCCTTCCATTCCATCCCCATGAAAGACATCCGCGCTGGTGACACCTATGCACAAACAAGCCTTACAAGCGCCGAAGAGATCGCACGCGCATTGAATCTCGGTGAAGCAACCTGGGAAATCGGCTTCCAATGTCGCTTCGATAAAGCACGCTCGTGGCTTAGTCCCTTCACTACCGAAGCCCTTCAAACGCTCGGTGCACCGCGCGGACGCTTGTTCGTGGTCGCTCCGAACTTTTCGATCGACTGCCTTGAAACGCTCTACGACATCGATAACGAGCTGCGTCAACACGTGCGTGAAGACCCTGCACTGCAAATCGAAGATGACCGCTTCGTTTATGTGCCGTGCTTGAACGACACCGATGCGCACGTCAAGTTACTACAGGAAGTGATCGGGACTGCCTTCTCTTCAGCTGGGAAGGGCAACGGGGACGTAGCTTATTGTCCCGCTAGGGCGGGACAATAAGCTACGTCCCCGTTGCCCTTATGCCTCAAAACGTAGTTTTTATTGCGGTAAGGCAACAGTATGCGATTCGATGCGATAATCGAATCCCATGAGAGAACAGACTGAACAACAAGCGCGATTCAGCTTTGCCAGCTTAAGGGAGAAATTTCTTGATGCCCTTCCTTATCTGGTGTTTTTCGTTCTGCTCTTCTTCACCATCTATTACCTTTTTGGCGTAGCCGATGCCCTGCTCGGCATAGTGTTCCTCTTCTTTTCGCGCGCCATCATCCAAGACCCAGGGCTTTCGTTCGCGAACTATCTGCGGCGCCTTTGCTGGTTCGTGCTCATGGGCGTCTGCGCGAGCATCGCAGGACTCAACGATGTGCTCTTCGTGGTCATGAGCTTCTGCTACCTGTTCTTCATAACGCTCACCCAGTCCGACGACTATCTTCCCCGCAATTTCTACTGGCTCGGGCTCGGCTATCTGTTCCTGCTAATCTACCCCATTACCCCTGGTGAGATCCTGCCACGTCTTGCGGCGCTTGGCCTTTCGATCGCACTCACCACCGCCTTCATCTACCTGATGCGTTTTACGCTACGCAAGACCGGCAAGCTCGACGAATTTGCCCGCGATCGCGCCTTCATGCGCGAAGCCTTCGGCGATGTAGCCGCTCAGCTTCGCCTCCTCGCACAAGCACCCGAAACCGAACCAACGAACAACACAGACCCTTCACTTGCGGGCGCTTCGCCATCATCGCCTATCACAAGCGCAGCAAAAGAGCCGCAGCCTTCTGCCTCAACCCTCGAAGCACAAGTCGAACCCGAAAGAACATTCACCCTCGCCCAAGACTATGCGCAAACCGAATACGCCACGGTCATGCGCCAAGGCGGCATACTTTCGGGCCGACAATGCTACACCTTCGCACTGCTCCTTTGCTGCGAGCAAATCTCGGACCTGATCCATGCCACTTCCAAGAACGCGCAGGGCATCACGCCGAAGAACCGAGAATACTTCGCCGATCTGGCCGCCGTTTTCGAAGCGGTCGCCACCAAGAAGATCACGCGCATCTCCGAGATAGTGAGAGAGCTCGAAGCATTCCTTGAGCGTCGTGGCTTCGACACTACGTGCTACCACGAATCATGGAATGCGATCCTTGAAGCACTCGTGCGCACCTTGCGCGACACCCGCCTCTCGCGCGACGAATCTACCCCGTTCCTCAAGAGCATTCGCTATCGCTACCACTTCTTGCGTGAAAACATCAGCCTCAAGAACACTCAAACGCGCTTCTCCCTTCAGCTCGCCACCATCGTAACGATCGCCGTACTGGCCGACATTGCGCTCACGCACCTGATCGGGCTCGATTTCGGCATCTGGATACCGATCGTTGCCTTCACGATCTTGAACACTTACAACGATGAAACGCTACGCTCAACGAAGAACAGCACCATCGGCACGCTCGTGGGCATCGCGATCTTCGCGCTCTTCGTGCATTTCATCCCAAGCCCCTTCCTCATGCCAACGGTCATCACGCTGTGTTACCTGGTCATCCTCATGAATATCAGCCAAACGGTCTCCATCACCGCAGGAACGCAGATGGCGCTCACCGCACTCTATTCCGCCGATGCATCGCTTGGCATGACGCTCGTTATCCGTCTCGGCTTTGTGATCATCGCAGCAACTTGCGTGGTGATGGTGATCTTCCTGTTCATGCGCACGCAACGAACCACTACCATCCGCACGAAGATCATCGAGCTAGAGCGTATCGATGGCCGCCTGCTCGCGCAGATCGATCTCGGCATCAAACGCGGCCACGTTAACCTGTGGCGCGCGGTGCAGCTGCTCTACTACCTGCACATGAATTCGGCGTTCATGGAAAACCTGGCGAACAGCCTTAGCCTGAAGGAGATCAAATGGGAAGAACGCCCCTCGCGGCGCGAATCACTTGCACAGATCAAGCAGCTGAAACAGGACGTTCAGCGCGTCCTGCAGCTCAATTACAAGTTCGCGATGGATGCCGCCCACGCCGTGATGCTGCTCGATCCGCGGCGCGTGCATGACGATCTGCTCTCCGACGAGCCTCAGCATGATCTTGATAACGCATCGCCTGATACCACCGCGCGCATCAAGCATATCGATGCCACCAACGAACGTCTCAAAGAGAAGACGCACGACCTTGAAACCATGCGCTATCTGGAAGAGGATCTCAAAGACTAACCGCCCGACCCACTGCACCAGCACAGCAAGCCTTTTGATAGAATAGCGAACATGAACAAGGAGGTTTACGTGGCCGACTATCAACGCGCACGCTCGCCGCAACAAAAAGCTGAACGCATGAGCGCGATCATGGATGCAACCGAAACACTGTTCGCACAGCTTCCCTATCACGAGATCAACATGGGACTCATCGCAAAAGAGCTGGGCTGGTCACGCTCTAATCTCTACAAATATGCCGCAACCCAAGAAGAGATATTCCTTGCGCTCCACAGTCGCGCTAATCGTGCTTTGGTCGATGATCTTATGGCTTCGCTTGCAGGCAAGAAGCTCACAAATGCTGAATTTGCGCATGAGTGGGCATGTGCCGTTGCGCGCCATCCAGAATTCTTGCGCTATCAAAGTATCTTGATCCCGATCATCGAAACAAACACGTCGCTCGATCGTCTCGTTGAATTCAAGAAGAACTTCGCACTCATGAACGAATCGATTCGCATATTGCTGCGAAAGCATCTCTCATGCAGCGCAAACGAAGCCTCTGACCTCTCTTTATGCCTCATCTATCAAGCGGCTGCACTGTTCAATCACTTCAATTGCGCCGAACAGGTGGCTGAAGCTATGCGTCTTGCTGGCTTGCCGCCCATAGAGGGCAATTTCGAGGATGCTTATACTAGCTTTGTCGAGATGTGCCTCGATCGTCTTTCGCAATAAAAAAGGTCGTTCCTTCTGCCTGACGCAAAAAAGAACGACCTCGCATTACCTACCGGTCGCAAAGCCTACAACATCGCTCCACGATCGACCACGATCTCGCGACCATTGAATTTCGTGGCAGCTTCTGATTCCGCAAGCCAAAGCACCATATCCGTCACGTCTTCAGGATTGAGGAATTTCAGTCCGCCAGGGTTCTTCTCGTCTTCGAACATCTCCTGCCAGCTGGTAAAGCTCTTGCCCATCGTTGAGTTCACGAAGTCAACGTAGCTCTCCGTTTCGCACATGGGCGTGCGCACCTTCGTGGGGCACACAACGTTACAGTAGATCGGCAGACCTTCACTTTGGAGTTCGAGCGCAAGCGTTTTGGTAAGCCCGATGATGCCGAATTTGGTCATGCAATACGTTGCCAACTGCGCAGTTCCCTTAAGACCCGACACAGAAGAGATGTTGATGATGCGTCCGTAGCCTTGTTTGCGCATGTAGATCGCAGCGTATTTATCCGTGCGCCACGTTCCCTCGAGGTTCACCGCGAGCGCACGCTCAACCTGCTCATCGCTCAATTCCCAGGCGTAACCGAAATTGATGATGCCCGCGTTGGCCACCACCACATCCAAGCGACCAAACGCGTCCCATGCCTGAGCGAACGCCGCTTCGACCTCAGGCGTAGAGCAGATGTTCGCCTTGATGGGCAGGACTTCGCCCCCAGCTTCGCGCACCATATCGATCGTTTCCTTAAACGTCTCGTGTGCGGGATCGAGCATGTCGAGCAAGACCACATCGAACCCCGCCTTTGCGAACGCAACCGCATGCGTACGCCCTTGGCCCATCGCGCCGCCTGTGATCAGAACAACCTGTTTAGATGATCTTTCCATCGTAGTAACCCCTAATTCTTCGAACGCGTGACTGCTTCAACGATAAAGCCCAGCTTATCGAGCGAATCGTAGTAGGTGAAACGCGCGGTTGGATCGATGAGCGAGGTGCCCTCCATCCAAACAGCGATTCCCTTTTCCGCCATGAGCTTCGTGACCACATCGTTATCGGTCACATCGAAGCGGATATGGTGCAGCCCGTTTTGCCCCATCTTCAGATAATCGCTCCAGATCGTGTCGTCCTCGCCCGTCGGCTGCAAGAACTCAAGCTGGATATTGAAGAAGTTATAGAACGCAGAAACAACTTCTGCATCGATGATCTTGCCATCGCGATACACCGATTTCTTGTACACCGAATGACCGCCCGCGTCAGGCTCTAAGCCGAACACTTCGAGCATGCCCTTCTTCGTGCGCTCGATATCATCGGTGATGATGCCGATCTGAACGATGTCCCTCAATTCATCAGTAAGCGTAAGATCTTGAACTTTCATGATGCCTTCCTGCTTCAGTTGTTAGAAACTCTCTTGGGAGCGTAACACTACCTAGACAATCTTAGCTGATTGTCCAACTTCTCTTGCGGTCTTATTACGAAATGCCCGATATGTTTCTGAGATACTTTTTTACGGTTTTGTGATTATGGTTACGTTTTAGTGAACACCTTGTCGCTTATGGTAAGCTAAGCTCCTACCCGCGAAAGGAGTGTTCTCTATGAGCAAATCCAAAGTTTATTTCACCAAGGAAATCACCCCAGAAAACGTCGTGAAGCTCTATGAACATCTTGGCGTGAAGCTGCCAGGCAAGGTTGCGGTCAAGGTTCATTCCGGCGAAGAGGGCAACCAGAACTTCCTCCATCCTGAATTCATGCACCCTATGATCGAAGAAGTGGACGGCACGGTCGTCGAGTGCAACACCGCCTACGATGGCGCACGCGATACCACCGAAAAGCACGAGAAGCTCATGGCCGCACATGGCTGGACCAAGTATTTCGATGTTGACATCATGGACGCAGATGGCCCCAGCTCAGACATCATCTTCCCGATCGAGAATGGCCGCGTGCTGAAAGACAACCGCGTGGGCGGCCACCTGGCGAACTACGCTTCGATGCTCGTGCTCTCTCACTTCAAAGGGCATCCGATGGGCGGCTTTGGCGGTGCGCTCAAACAGCTTTCGATCGGCTGTGCTTCTAATCAGGGCAAGGTGAACATCCACTCTGGTGGTACAACCCTCAACCAGGGCGAATTCTGGGACAAGCACGCCGAACAGGATGATTTCATCGAAGCGATGGCCGAAGCAGCCGAAACCGTGGTCAACCACTTCGGCAGCAACATTGCGTTCGTGAACATCGCTTGCAACCTTTCGGTCGATTGCGACTGCTGCGCAGTAGCAGAAGATCCCTGCATGAAGGACATCGGCATCTTCGCCTCGCTCGACCCCGTGGCTATCGATGCTGCCTGCCTCGATGCCGTGCGCAATTCCGATGATCCTGGCCGCGACACCTTGCTTGAGCGCATCACCTCACGCAATGGTCAGAAGATCATCGACGATGCAGTGCGTCTGGGCTATGGCAGTGCCGATTACGAATTGGTCGAGGTCTAAAACCAGAGCAACATACCATCCACTAGAAAAACCAAGAGGGAAAGAATCATCCGATTTCTTTCCCTCTTTTCTTCGATAAGGCCACAGGCCGCCTACATAACAACAGAGATGATGTCTTCTGGCGCAACCACACCTTCTTCAGTAACGATAGCCGTGATCAAGTCCGCAGGCGTTACATCGAACGCAGGATTGTAAACCTTCACACCTGGAATAGGCGGATCGAGCACTTCCGAAGCAGCACGCTCTTCGATGGGAATATCCTCACCATTTTGCGCGCTCACATCGATCGTTGAAGTGGGCGCTACCACGTAGAACGGAATCCCATAACGAGCAGCAGCGATCGCAACTCCTAGCGTTCCGACCTTGTTGGCCGTATCCCCATTCGCCGCAATACGATCGGCGCCTACGAACACCGCATCAACGCGCCCTTGAGCCATAGTGGTTGCAGCCATATCATCGCAGATCAGCGTAACAGGCACCTGCGCTTTTGCAAGTTCGAATGCAGTCAGGCGCGCACCCTGACGCAGTGGACGCGTTTCGTCTGCGTAGACCATCTCGATCTTGCCCTGCAGTGCTGCCTCGTAGATCACGCCAAGCGCGGTTCCGAAGAACGCCGTTGCCAAACTGCCTGCATTACAATGGGTGAGCACACTCGATCTTTCCTCGAGCAACGCGGCACCAAGCTCGCCCATCTTCCTGTTCGCATTCTCGTCTTCAACAATGAGCTGCTTGGTGAATTCGTAGAGCTTGTCTGCAATAACAACAGGTGAAGACCCCGAAACAGCCTCTTCCTCAACGATCTCCATTGCCGCGTCCACCATGTGCATCAAATTCACCGCGGTAGGACGCGCATGAGCGATATGCTCGGCGGACTGTCGCATGAACTCCAAATAGTCAGCTGGATCGTTCATCTCATCACACGCAATCCCTTCGTTGGTCGCGCAAAACTCCGCAGCACAAAGCGCCACCGAAGCTGCACCCGCGATCCCGATCGCAGGCGCGCCACGAACCTTCAGCTGCTTGATCGCCTCGATCGCCTCGCGCCAATCAGTCAGATGAAGATATTCTTCCGCATAGGGCAACTGTGTCTGATCGATAATACGAAGCACCGGATAGCCATCAGGAATTACTGACGTGTTGGAATCATCGCGCACTAGATCGATCGTTCGCGGAATATTGTTGATATCGATGTTCACTTGCATCACCATTTTTCTCTTCTACCAAACCTTCTGATAAACCCCTGAATAAAGTATATGAAAGATGTTATACTTTCTTAGATATAAAGATGGGCTCATTTACCAACGTAGCGTTAGGAAAATGGGTGCGTTTCACGTGTCACTTTGAACAGCACTAGTAAAGGGTAGCATGCAGAACATGTGGATCAGCGTCGCGCTGATCGTGGCAGTCATAATCGTTGGTATCATCGCCGGCAAGCGATTGAGCGCACCAGGCCCTCAACGTCGCGCTGTATATTTCGCCTTCGGCACCCTCGCTGTTCTTGCTCTTTGGTTCTTCATCTTCGTTGCCTTCTTCCCCGCTGAATGGATCGTTCCCTTCTTCACGGTGGCTTGCATCATCATTCCCATCTGCGTTTATATGATGGTCCTGCGCAGTGGAGGCAAAGAACGCGCCAAAGCTCCTTCGAAACGTTCGTTCGAGATCCCTAAGAAAGACATCACCGCTGAAAGCGCAAAGACCACCAGCGCAGTCAGCCCTGGAACAGCTTCTGCATCAAGCGCCACAGCACCATCCAAGACGGCTACCCCTGCCCAAAGCGCTTCTCAGCAGACTGCGCCTGCTTCATCAGTTCCTTCTTCAACAGCGAAAACAGATATTCCTTCTTCTCCTGCCACTAAAGCAAAGGCGCCTGCTACTGCTGCTGTTGCTGTTGCGCCAGCTAAACCAGCTACCTCAGAAACTCCAAAGGCAACTGCAAAGCCTTCTGCAGAAGCGCCGAAGGCTCCCGCAAAAGACGCATCGAAGCCTACACAACCAGCTGCAAAGACCGAAGCTCCATCTACACAGAAAGCAGCAAGGGAAGCCACACCCGTCGATTCATCTGCATCGACGAAGCCTGTTGAGCCCATGAAATCACCTAAGTCTCAAAAAGCTAAAACCACTGAGTCCGCAAAGCAAGCGGCCAAGCCCGCTTCTCAAGAAGCTGCGGCCAAGCCTCTCGCGGACAAGGAGCACGTGACCAAAAGCTCTATCGAAGAGACGACGGAGAAAACAACCGGGCCTGCTGTTGAGGCTGCTCCTGCTACCACTTCTCCAAGCGAAGACCAACTGCACGAAGCTGCCGAGATCGAAATCCTCGTCGATCGCACAGCAAAAGAGGCTATCGCTGAAGCAGAGGAACTCATTCGTCCTTTTGCCTCGCAAGCAAGCCCTGCTATGAATGCTGAGAAGGAGCGCGAACTGAATGTTGGCGCGCCGGTCAGCTCATCGAAAGAGGAACCGCCCACGAGCACGGAAGCCTCGACCGAACCAGCGCCTAAACCCGAGCCAACACCTGCTCCTCAGCCAGCACCAGCACCTGAGCCTAAACCGAAACCGGCAGCAAAACCCGCACCCGCACCCGCTAAAAAAACACCAGCCGACCACTTCGCGGAATTCAGCGCTCGCGCTGCTGCATTGCGCGACCAAGGGGCCTATGCCATTGCGGCAATGCTTTTTGAAGAAGCTGCCGCTCTCGCACCCAACGCCAACGAAGCACGTAACACTCACTTCGAAGAGCTTGCTTGCTACGTAAAAGCAGGCGATGCTGCCAAAGCAAAAGAGATTGCTGCGAAGCTTCGTCAATCGAGCGTTCTCACACGCTTCGAGCGCATTAAGCTTGATGCTGTCGAAAGGATGAGCTAATGGCTGCCGCGCGCTCAAGAAGAGCAAACGACAAGCACAACCATTTGCAACGCACTCCCATCCTCGTTATGGGTTGCTCATTGCTTATTGCCTGTTGTATTGCTTTCGGTGGAACAAATTGGACTGCCTCTGCACAGCCTAGCGAAGACCAACTTCCTGAACAAAATACCATTGTTGAGCCAGGTTATTACCAAGAAACTATCGGTAGCTACGAAGCCATTTCCCAAAGTGATGATGACGAACGTGCTGAGAATCTTCGTTTAGCCGCTGAAGCGATCAACGGTTACGTGATCGAGCCAGGTGCCACCTTCTCTTTTAACGAAGTGGTTGGTGATACCACGGCTGAACGCGGCTACAAAGAAGCACCTGTTCTTTACAGCAGCGGTTTAGGCTCAAGCGATGGAGGCGGCATCTGTCAGGTCTCAACTGCGCTCTATATCGCAGCGGTAAAGGCCGACCTCGAGATAGTTGAGCGCCACCCCCATTCAGTGCCTTCCGACTATGCTCCTATTGGTCTGGATGCCACGATCGTTTATGGCAGCCGCGACTTGCGTATCAAGAACAACACCGATTTTCCTATCACGATTTATGCAAAAGCAATTGGCCAGACAGTGAGCGTGAACTTGCTCGGCAAGCCTCGTGACGACGGAATCACGATCGATGCCACCTCTCGCGTGGTCGACCGCTACGAGCAAGCCACAAAGGATGGCGGCAAGCAGCAGTATTACGTTTCGGAGTCCTTCCGTGTCTACTACAAAGACGGCGTGCGTACCTCGCGCGACCTGCTCTCAAGCGATATCTACGCGGTGGACAAAGATACAACGGTCACGCTTGCTGAAGGTAGCGTTAACCCCAATAAATAAGATCGCTTCACGGTATGGGCGTTTGAGTGCTTTGCAAAGCCCACCGATGAATCTCGTTACGATACTTTCCCACAAACCCCATAACTGTAGCGACACAATATGAGCATGCAAGCACGGCATCAACATGCAACATTCCGTTCAGCGCAAAACCCTCCATATGCGTGAATTAAAGTGTGAGTTTTTCTTACTTCTCGAACACTTTCAGATACAATGAGTCTATTGGAAAAGCACGAAACGAAGTCCCTGCTTCGTTGAAATCTAAAACTTCAATCAGAAAGGGTCAGCATGGAGACCAATGAATCGATTCTTACCCGCAGCATCGTTGGCTTAGACGAGCGCAAAGTCCTCGGCAAGATGAGCAGCCTTCGTGTGGATTACGACACACAAGCTGTCAGCCACTACATCGTCATGAATGCTTCAACGAACAACGCGATTGCGCTGCCGTTTGAAAATGCCATCGCAGTGGGCGATACGTTCATCACGGTTCAGTCCTACGGCTCTTTTGTCGACGCGAATTCGCCCGCTTCTAAAGAGCTCGTTTCCGACTCCAACAAGCTCGTAGGCGTGGAAGTCTACTCCCGCACCGGTAACACGTTAGGCACAGTTGCTGCATTCGACTTCGACCCAGTCTTCGGCGCCATCAAGAGCATTACGCTCGACAATGGCTCAGAATTCAAATCAGATGCTTTCCTCTTCTTTGCTCCTGACTTCGTATTCGTTGACGACGGCAGCAAGTCAGCCGCTGATCTGCGTCAGGCTGAAGATAGCACGAGCGATGCTCCTGCAGCTGCTCCGGCAAGCGCGCCAGCAACCCAAGCTGCTCCGGCCGCACAACCTACTACGCCCGCCGCTAATGCAGACGGCCTTTCTAATGAGGATGCTTTGCTCGTTGATTTTCTTGTTGGCAAGACACTGAACGACGATGTCGCAAACGCCGATGACACCTTCGCGCTACCCAAGGGCACCGAGATCACGCGCGAGATTGCACTCGACGCTAAGAAACACGACGCACTGTTGCTCCTCACTATGAGCGTCGACTAAATTCGCTAAGATTCGTCGAGAGCTTCGGCGAGTCCGCAGTACAAACCAGATGAAGCGGCGCGCGATGAGTGCGTCGCTTTTATTTCACCCACCCAACAAAAGGAACCACTATGGACTACCAAACCTTACAAGATGAAATCAAATCAGCCATGAAGGCGCACGATAATAATCGACGCGACATTCTGCGTCAGGTTCACACGGAACTGAAATCCATCGAAGTGAACGAACGTCGTGACATCACGGAAGCCGATGTGGACGCGATGCTCAAACGCGTTATCAAACAAACGAAGGAAACGCTCGATGGTTCGATCAAAGCAGGCAACAACCAAGAGCGCACCGACACGCTCACCGAGCAAGTGGCTATTCTGGAAGGCTATCTTCCTGAGCAGGTTGAAGGCGAAGCGCTCATGGCGCTCGTCGACGAAGTGGTCGCTGAAACGGGCGCAACCACCAAAAAGGACATGGGGCGCGTGATGGGCGCGCTCACTCAGCGCACAGGTGGCAACTTCGACAAGGCCGCTGCAGCCGCTGCCTTGAATCAACGCCTGAGCTAATCAGGCATCAAGCCTTCTCAAAGGCTTTTTCTCGTTGCTCAAGATCGCGTTCGATCTGGGCATCGAACGCACTGTTCCAGCATTCACACGCAGGCAAACCAGGGATCGATGCCGCATTGAACACGGGGTTGATCCCTTGCTTTCTTTGCCGCGTGTAATCGTCCAGGCACCTGAGCGCCCACTTCCCCAGCGCAAGGATCGCAATGAGATTGATGATGCACATGATGCCCATCAAGATATCTGCCACATTCCACGCCAGATCGAAGCTGCTCAAACAGCCCGCGAAGATGATCGCCAAACACGCAATCCTGAACCAAAAGAGCAGCATCTTACGATCGCCGAAGATGAACTTCAAATTAGACTCCGCGTAAAAGTAATTACCTATCAAGCTGGTGTAAGCGAATAGGAACACCGCCGCAGTGATGAACGCGATCCCCACATCGCCCGCAAAGTGATAAACCGCCATCTGAACGAGCGGCATGCCGTTCAACCCTGCCGCCGTCTGGGGATCCTGCACCATGAACACCAGCACGATCATGGCCGAACACGTACAGATGAAGAGCGTATCGATATAGACCGAAAGCGTCTGCACCAGGCCTTGCTTCACGGGATGCGAAACCGATGCGGTTGCTGCAGCATTCGGCGCTGAACCCATACCAGCTTCGTTGGAGAACAGACCACGCTTGATGCCCAACATCAAAGCGGAACCCGCAAATCCGCCGAAGATCGCCTGGAAATCGAAAGCAGAAGCGAACATCATCCCGAAAGCTGCCGGCAACAAGTTCAGATGCGAGAACGTGATCCAAACGCCCAAGCCGATATAGGCAAGCGCCATGATAGGCACGACCCACGAATTGATGACCGAAATACGCTTCTGACCTCCAAAGATAACGGCGGCAGTAGCGATGGTGAACACGACCCCCAAGACCACCGCAGCACCATTGGTCGCGTAATCAGGAATGTAATACTCCAGACCAGAAGCAGCGTTATAAGCTTGGAGTTCGTTGAAGCCCACCACGTAACAGGCAATGAGCGAGACCGCGAACACGATGCCCATCCAACGCTTGCCCAAACCTTGCTGGATATAGTAAGCAGGGCCGCCACGGAACTGTCCGTCCTTACCGCGTATCTTGAAGATCTGCGCGAGCGTCGATTCGATGAATGCCGATGCGCCACCGATAAGCGCCATGAGCCACATCCAAAAGAGCGCACCAGGCCCGCCCATAGCAAGCGCCGTTGCGATACCAGCGATATTGCCGGTGCCCACACGTGAGCCTGTCGAAACCATCATCGCTTGGAATGAAGAGATCGCCTTTCCGTTCTTGTCGACCTTCTTTTCGAAGAGCTGCGTGAACATATCTTTGATGTAACGAAACTGCACGCCCTTCGTGCGAATCGTAAAATAAATGCCGGTAAACACGAGCAACGCAACAAGAATGTAGGTATACATGAAGTTATCGATGTCGCCTGTTATCAGAACGAGAAAACTGTTGATGCTATTCGTCTCCATAAGGTCTTCTTTCTTGAAAAAATATGAGAATTCTATTGTGAAGGAAGTTCGCAGTTTGTACAGACAATGTAATGAATTTGATGGCCGATCTTATACTGTAATATCGATCAATAACCCCCTTCTTGCCTACCAGGAATTAAGGAGCTGGCCATGCATGCACCAACCCTGCCCAAGTTGAAGAAAACTCCCAAACGCATCCTCGATCTCGTCCATCTGTTGTTCGCGAGCCTGTGGCTTGGCGGCTTCACCATCGTGCTCGTATGCTCGATCATGCTCTGGACACAAACGATCGATCCCGTCTTCGGACTTGCCACGATCGGCTTTGTCCAAGAAGTCGTGAAGGTCTGCATCCCTGCGCTCATGGCAACCGGGCTTCTGTATGGCTTTGCCACGAAATGGGGCTTCTTCTCTCATGGCTGGGTCACCGCAAAATGGGTGCTCACTGTTGTCCTTGTCGTCTCAACCGCACTCGTCCCCATCCATCCGCTCTGCTTAAGCGGGATCGTGGCGGGCATGATCGCGCTCTTTGCTATTTCAGTCTTCAAGCCCCACAAGAAAGCTCAAAAAGCGCCACACCGCGCATAACCACACGAAAAGGAACTGAATGAACGAGATCAAATGCCCTCATTGTGGCCAAGTCTTCACCGTCGACGAAAGCGGATATGCCGCCCTTTTGAATCAGGTACGCGATCATGAATTCCAGCGCGAACTGAACGAACGCATCTCGCTTGCCGAGAAGAATCGCGAACAGGATATGGCTCTTGCAGTTGCGAAAGCCGAAGAAGAGCTGCGCGCGCAAATTGCGCAGCGCGATAGCCAGCTTGCCACACAGACCGAGCAATTCCGCGCTGAGACCAAAGAGCTTCAACTTGCAGCTCAAAGCGAAAAAGCAGAGCTTGAAAAGCAGCTCGAAGCACTGAAGGCGCAACTCCAGGCACAGGCGAGCGAAGCTGATACTGCCCGAAAGCTTGCCGTCGCTGATGCCCTCAGCGCAGAAAACGATAAGCTGCGCGCCATCGAAAAAGAGCGCGATTCGCTCGCACAACAGCTTGAAACGCAGCGCCAAAAGGCTTCGACCGAAACCCAACTTGCTCTCCAGAAGCAAGAATCGACCCTGAAGGATGCCCGCATCGCAGTCGAGCGCGAGCGCGATGAACTGCGCGCCCAGGTGGTTCGTGAGCAAGAAACACTTGCGCGCATCGAAGCCGAGCACAAGGCAACGCTGGCAGAAAAGCTCGCTGCTAAAGACGAGCTCATCGCCGATCGCGAACGTGAGATCCTCCGCATTCAAGACATGAAAGCGCAGCTCTCTACGAAGATGCTCGGCGAGAGCCTCGAGCAGCACTGCGAGATCGAATTCAACCGCCTGCGCCCCACCGCCTTTCCACACGCCTATTTTGAGAAGGACAACGAAGTGGTTGAAGGCACCAAAGGCGATTTCGTCTTCCGCGATTTCGATGAAGAGGGCAACGAGATCATTTCCATCATGTTCGAAATGAAGAACGAGGCAGACGATTCGGTGAATCGCAAGACCAACGAATCGCACTTCAAGAAGCTCGATGCCGATCGCAAGAAGAAGGGCTGCGAATATGCGGTGCTCGTTTCCCTGCTTGAGCCCGAAAACGAGCTTTATAACGCCGGCATCACCGATGTGTCTTATCGCTTTGAGAAGATGTATGTGATCCGACCGCAGTTCTTCATTCCCATCATCACGCTCTTGCGCAATGCGGCGCTCTCTTCGCTGCAGTACCGCAAAGAGCTTGCGCTCGTTCGCCAACAGAACATCGATGTGACGAATTTCGAAGACCAACTGGCAGATTTCAAGGACAAATTCGGCCGCAATTATCGCATTGCAAGCCAGAAATTCCAAAAGGCCATCGAAGAGATCGATAAATCGATCGATCACCTGCAGAAGATCAAGGACAACCTGATCGGTAGCGAAAATCAGCTTCGTCTGGCAAATGATAAGGCCGAAGATCTTACGGTCAAGAAGCTCACACGTAAGAACCCCACTATGAAAGCGCTGCTCGACGAAGCGCGTGAGGCAAAAAGCAACTCGACTGACAATGATTAGTTCAAAGGGCTTGTCTTGAATCGCGTTCTATTCAATTCTCTTATCGTTTTTATAGCAGGATCCTGTTACGGATTCATTGTTCCAGCCATCAAAAGCGCAGCTGAAATTGGCATTTATCCTCACACGTTCGTACCCTTGCAATATTTGGTGGCTTTTTTGGTGTGCCTTGTTATCATGCTCACTCGACGCATCAAATGGGCATCGCCTAAAAACCTTGCCAAGCTTGCCCTGCTCGGTGTTTTCACCGGCGGTACGAGCGTTTGCTACTATTCAGCAGTTTCGCTCCTTCCCTCATCTGCCGCCTTAACGCTGCTCTTCCAATACATCTGGATCAGCGTGTTGGTCGAATGCCTTCACAAGAAAAAGCTCCCAGCAACCTCGACGATCGTTGCCATTGTTATCACACTCATTGGAACACTCTTCGCAACTGGCTTGCTTGATGGAAGCGTTGCAGCGCTCAACCCCCTTGGCATTGCCTATGGTCTTGGATCCGCGCTCTTCTACGCGCTTTTCCTCTACTATTCAGGAACCTTGGGAACAGGCCAGCCTATCGTGTTGCGCGCGACCATGCTAACTGCTGGCGGCTTGCTCTTCACTTCGATCGCAAGCCCAGCAGCTTACACGCAAGCCTTCTTCGACCCCATAACCTGGCCGTTCGCCATCAGTTTCGCGGTACTTGGCATTCTCATTCCCACTACGCTCATCAACTTCGCAAGCCCTAAACTCACCACAGGTATGGTTTCGATCATGGCCTCGAGCGAGCTGCCGGTGGGTATTTTCGCAGCTTGGGCCATCGTGGGCGATGCACCTTCCCCGCTCGTGCTCTTCGGTGCTTTCCTTGTTTTGGCGGGCATTGTTGTCAAGCAACTTCCGTCTCTCATAAAACGAAATGCGGGCACCCCTTCGTGAACAGGGGACGGGACAAGTTTTCAATCCGCGCTATGGGCGCAAACCACATCTGAAACGCAATAGATTGAACACTTGCCCTGTCCCCTGTTCACGCCCTGCATGATAGACTAAAACAAACACATGAAGGGGGTTCGCTGTGGCTGAATATCTAGGAGATGGCATCTATCGCGTGGGCAAGGCCGAGAGGCTCTGGTCATGCCGAAAAGCTGTCATGGATGATGCGATTGACCAGGTAGAACCAGGAATCCCTCCTGCAGATGCTCGCTTCGGTTGGTTCAAGGGCGCGATCCCCACGCCATCGAATGAAGGTGGCTTCTATGTAGTTGAGTTCCTTGACGATCAAAAGATCCGTGTGCTTGCCTACGTCGATATGTACGGTCGTGCTTTCACCACCGAAACTGGCTTCGAACGTCCTCCTGCTCAACCGCAGGATCTTTTCATTGCGCTTGCTGAAGGTTCCACGAACAAAGGAACCATCTTCGTACGCGGAGAAGACGGCAGCCCCATCGCTTGTGCTCCCTTCACGAAAAGTGGCAGCGGGCAAAATGCCAAATATACGATCGGCGAAACCTGGTACGACTTCAAAGGCCACGGAAAGCGCCTTCATTATTATGACCTGATGACCCGCGCTTATCTGGCTTTCGTGTACCGACCAACACTCGGCAAAGCAACGTTGCCCTTCGGTATCGATGAGGTCTATCGGGTGCTCGCACAGGACGAACTGCTCCCCGCCTTGAAGACCGTGATCGAACGAGCGAGCAAGGTTGAAACGGACCATCTTGTCACGGCTCATCCGGTGGTCTCGAAGTTGAGCGACCGACTTATTGCGGCCGGCATACCCGATCTTACAGCTGAAAATGAAGATACCGAGCTCCGCCTGATCCGCACTGCGCAATATGCCAATACCTTCTTCGTGCGTGACATGAATGAATCGTCCGCTCTGCCAGAGACCACGATTTGGGAGATCGAAGCTGCACTCAATCTGTTCTCGCTTACCGAATCGCTTCTCCAGGTCCTGCAATCCAAAGATGAGCTTGCGAGCCTTGCTGGCTGTGAGGC
>CABQIW010000014.1 GCA_902464295.1 uncultured Eggerthella sp. | reverse complement strand
CACGAGGTTCCCCGCTTCCCTGTTCGCGAATCAGCGCATGCTGATTCGCTCATGCGTCGCTGCTTCGCTCGGGTTTTATTAAAACGAATTTAGTCGGCGAAGAGTCACCTCGATGCCTCACCCTCTCCGCTAATCGACCCATGAACCACTTCGCACAAAAAAGAGGTGCCAGCCGTAAGGCCAGCACCTCTTTGGAAGAGACCTCGAATGAGGCTGATGAAGCGAACCTTCTAGCCAACCACTGAGAAGTGATCGTCGAAGAGGTAGGCGATCTTGCCACCGTGGCGTTCGCACTCACGCGCGATCGTGATGCGCTGAACGGTCGGTGCGCCTTCCTCGAGCCACATAGCACGGCAGTCGCGATACAGACGCTCGGTCGGGCCATACGGGGAATCCTCGAAGTAACCGTCGCCACCGAAGATCTCGAGCATCTCATCGGAGACCAAGCGAACCGTATCGATCGAGAAGAGCTTGCAGATAGCGGCCTTCTCATCGATGTAGTCGTTGAACGGATCGAAGTCGAAGTCGCGAGCGAAGTCATAGACCATGGTGCGCAGAGCGTGGATCATCATCTGCATGTTCGCGATCTTCATCTTGATCGCCTGGCGCTTGATGATCGGCTTACCGAAGGTCACACGATCAGCAGCGCGAGCAAGCGAGATCTCGAGCATGCGCTGTGCCATACCAAGGTTCGACGTTGCGATGTGAACACGAGAGACGGAAAGCGAATGGATCGCAACTTCCATGCCCTGGCCCACTTCGCCGAGCAGATACTCAGGACCGAGCTCGACATTGGTGAACTTGAGGCCAGCATGACCAGCGCCGCGGCAGCCCATCATGTGAGGCATCGGAACGAGCTCATAGCCAGGAGCATCAACCGGTACGAAGAACGCGGAAAGGCGCGTGTCCTTGTCGTCTTCAGGATTGGTGACCGCGATGACGTAGGTGTAATCGGAGCAGTCGGTGTGAGAGATGAGCCATTTCTCACCATTCAGGATCCATTTGCCCTTCTCTTCATCCCACTCAGCCGTGGTATGAAGGTCTGCACCCGTGCCGCCGGTCTGCTCAGTGATCGCGAAGTTGCAGTAGATGGTCTTGTCCTGGAACTTGTCCATGAGCTGACCCTTGATCTCGGGCGTGCCGTAATCCTCAAGGATGCGCCAGTTCATATCTGCCGCATGATGAAGGTGCATACGCATGCCACCAGGACCACGAGAGAACTCCTCCTGCACACGCAGGATCTCAAGCTCGTCGAGGTTCCACCCGCCGTACTCGGCAGGAAGATAGAAACGATAGAGGTCGTTTTCCTTGGCGAGCTCATAGAACTCGTCGGGGAACTTGTTCGTTACTTCGATCTCCTTCTGCATCTCCTCGAACGGGCCTTCGACCAGTTCGCGGATCTGCTTGAGATACGCCTCGAACATCTCGTCAGTGATAGTTGCATTTGGATTCATATATACCCCCCTATGCGTCGATTGAATTGCCCCTATTGTGAACCCACCTACGAACGAATACAAATCAGAAAAGCATTGTGAATCAATAGGACATCAATAGATTTCGTCTATGCTTTATGTACAAATTGCATTCTAGGCTGAATGAATTCATTGAATTTTGGCATGATTAAAATGGACAGTTTCGCGAAAAAATCCAGAATTCCTCTTGTCAGATCACTTTATTGTGCTAAAGTCTCATGCATCAACTGAATACCTTTCAAACCGATGAGGCGAAGATCAAGCCATCACGAGCGCTCACAGAGAGCGGGTGGAGCTGGGAATCCCGCAGAAATGCTGGATGGTAAATGGATCGCCGAGGGAAAGGGGAACGATCGCTTATGCGAAGACATGCGCGATCAAGTATCCGGACCGTGAGCCTGCGTGAATGGCAGAACATGTGATGGCATGTTCATAAGGGGGTTCCGTTACCCACGGAATCAATCAAAGGTGGCACCGCAGATCGAAAGACCTGTCCTTTGCGAATGCAAGGATGGGTCTTTTTTATTGTCGGGAAAAGGTTGAAGTTGTGTGAACTGCCGAAGACGAAACGAAAGGAAGTAGCAAAATGGCAGAGACGAACAACATCAACACCAATGGCGCAGCACAAGCAACCGCTGCACTCCGCACCCCGCGCGCGCAAAAACGCGAGGTGGCCAAAAAGAACGAGAGCGGCCTTTCGGTGCGCGATCTCATCTTGATCGCGGTGCTCTTAGCAGCAGGCGCGGTGCTCAAGCTCACAGTTTCGAGCTTCTTCAGCTTCGCCGGCATGAAGCCTAACTTCATCATCGCGATGTATTGCTTGGCGATCATCTTGGTGCGCCCGAAGCTCGGACAATCCCTTGTCATCGGTCTTCTCGCTGGACTCATCTGCCAGATCCCGATGCTCAACGCAACGCCCTGGGTCAACATCCCCTCAGAGGTGCTCGGCGCACTCGCTTGCGGCCTTCTGATTCACGTTCCGATGCGCATCGCAGGTAAGGTCGACCTCAATCCGCTGGTCACCACCTTCCTTTCGACTGCTGTTTCTGGCTACACCTTTGCGCTCATCGTCGGTGTAGCGCTCAATGGCCTGAGCCTGCCAGTAACGCTCGTGACCTATGCCGTCATGGTATTCGGAACGGCAACCGTCAACTGCATCCTCGTCGCGATCCTCACCCTCCCCTTGAAGAAAGTGCTCAAGCTCCACTAGATCGAAGCGAACAGGCGGCGCGCGCGTAGGCAAACCCCGCAAACACTCAAATCTGCGCAGATGCCTGCGTGCTGCCCCCTTGCTCGAGAGGACCTCATCATGATCGAATTCAAAGATTTCACGTTCCAATATGCAGAAAGCACTGCTCCTACCCTACACGACATCAACCTCTCGCTCGCGCCTGGTACCTTCTTGGGCATAACAGGAGCCGCAGGTTCAGGCAAGTCAACGCTCACCTACGCGTTCAACGGCATCATCCCCCACTGCTATCCGGGCGATTTCTACGGTTCGGTGCACGTATGCGGGCTTGATACCGTCGAAACCGACCTCACCAGCATCTCGCGTTTGGTCGGCAGCGTTTGCCAGGACATCGATAGCCAGATGGTCTCTTCCGTTGTCGAAGATGAGATCCTCTACGGACTCGAGAATTTCGGCGTGCCGAAGGACCAGATCGAACACCGGCTTGCCGCCTCGCTCGAAGCGATGGGCATCGAAGCCTTGCGCGATCGCACGATCGACAGTCTCTCCGGAGGTCAGAAGCAAAAGGTGGCGCTCGCGTCTATCATCGCGCTTGAGCCCCGTATACTCGTGCTCGATGAACCGACTGCAGAGCTCGATCCGGTCTCATCGGTCGGTGTCTTCAAGCTGCTCAAGGACTATGCGCAGAAGAACAACACGACCATCGTGGTGGTCGAGCAGAAGATCGCGCTTCTCTCCCACTACGCCGATCTCCTGCTCGTGCTCGACCAGGGAACGATCCGCTTTTGCGACACCCCGGAAGCGGTTCTCGCCCACTCTGCTGAACTGCTCGAGATCGGCATCAATTGCCCGCGCTCCACGAGCCTTATCAACCAGCTGCGCCACGACGGCTTCTACCGCGGCCCTTCCGTACGTGATGTGGAAGGCGCTTGCAATGTATGCAAGGAGGTGCTCGCATGATCGAGTTTTGCAATGTTCACGCTGTCTACGATGATCAGCTGCCCGTTTTGCGCGACGTGAGCTTCACGATCGATGATGGCGAATTCGTCGCCTTCGTCGGTACGAATGGCGCAGGAAAATCCACTACCATGCGCCTGATGAATGGCCTGCTCAAGCCAAGCGAAGGCGCGGTGTTGCTCAATGAAACGCCCACCACCGAACTGCGTACGAGCGAGATCGCGCGCAAAGTTGGCTTCCTCTTCCAGAATCCCGATCGGCAGATCTGCTGCAATACCGTGCGCGAAGAGCTGCTCTTCGGATTCAAAGCGCAAGGGCGCCTAGATGAGCAAGCGCAGGAAAAGGTCGATGCGATGATCGCGCACTTCAACTTCGATGCGGACGCTGAACCGTTCCTGCTTAACCGCGGAACGCGCCAGCTCCTCGCACTCGCCTCCATCCTGGTGACCGAACCTGAGGTGCTCATCCTCGATGAGCCGACCACAGGGCTTGACTATCGCGAGTGCTGCAAGGTCATGGAGGCGATCGAACGCGCGCACCAGAAGGGCACCACCGTGGTGATGGTCTGCCACGATATGGAAGTGGTAGGCGATCATGCCAAACGAGTGATCGCCATGACGAACGGCCGCATCGTTGCCGATGGCCCCACCTTCGAAGTGCTGCGCGATAGTGATGTCTTGCACCGCGCGGACCTGATCGCTCCGCAGATCTGTGAGATCTCGATGCAGCTTGCCCAAGAGCTTCCCGCACTGAGCACTACCCCTATCGCGCAGGCGAATACTTTGGACGAGATGCGCCGCGCGATCGAGGACGCACTCAAAACCAAAGGGTGCGAACGCACCATCATCTACGAGAACACCGATGCACTCGTCGTTGAACGATGCGCGCTGATCAAGGAGTAAGAAATGGCACGTTTCCTCGAATACATCCCTGGTACAAGCTTCCTTCACCGCATGAATCCACTCGCGAAGCTTGCCTGCGCGCTGCTCATCTCGGTCGCCTGTTTTTGCACAGCAAACATCATCTTCCTTGCCTGCATCCTCATGCTCGACTTCGCACTCGCAGCAACATGCAAGATGACCCGTCAGGCAGCAGGGCTTGCGAAAGCGGTCGCTATCTTCTCGATCATCCTTGCGCTCATTGCGTTGCTCACCACCCCGCAAGGCACGCTTCTCGTGGCGCTCCCTTGGGGATACATCGGCACGGGAAGCCTTTTGGCGGCGCTTATCATCATCATGCGCCTGATCGCCTGCGCGATCCCACTCTTCTTGGTGCTCTACATCACGAAGCTGGGCGACATCGCCAACGCGTGCTGCAAGGTCCTGCACGTACCCTATAAATATGCCTTCACGTTCACGAGCGCCGTGCACTTCATCCCTGTATTCATGAACGATATGAAGGGCATCATGGAAGCACAGACCGCGCGCGGGGTTGAATTCGATTCGGGCAGCATCGTGAAGAAGCTCCAGCTGATGGTGCCGCTTTGCGTTCCGCTGCTCGTCTCTTCGGTTCGAAAGATCAACAGCGCTGCGATCGCTGCAGAGGTGCGCGGCTTCAATTTGCGCACACCCGCAAGCGGCTACAAGGAATATCCCTTCTCGGGCAAAGACGTGCTGGCGATGGTGCTTTGCCTCGGCCTGATCGCACTTGCATTGGCCATCAACATGCTTCCCGCGCTCTTCTAAGCTGCGCACGGCTGATCTGGCGCTCCCTGGAACAGAGCGAACAATACTCGATCGAGGAACACACAGCCTGATTGCCCAAATGTTCTCGGTTGTGCAGACGCGCACAACGTAGTAGGCTTGCTCGAAAGGTCGGTTCGCCCCCTCCGAAGAAGGCAGCACGTGATGCAAAACGAAGCACATATCATCCATGAGATCGAGCCGGTGTTCGATGCGGAGAGCCGCGTGCTCATGCTCGGAACGATGCCCTCACCCAAATCGCGCGAGCAAGGGTTCTACTACGGTCATCCGCAAAACCGGTTTTGGAAGGTGCTTGCCTCAGTATTCGACGCTGAAGTGCCGCAAACCATTCCCGAAAAGAAGCAGCTCCTGCTCACCCACCACATCGCGCTTTGGGATGTGCTCGCCTCTTGCACGATAGCGGGTGCAAGCGACGCGAGCATCCGCGACCCCAAACCTAACGACATCGCGCACCTCTGCGCAGCGGCACCCATCGAGCAGATCTTTTGCACGGGCGCCAAAGCCACTCAACTCTATCGCAAGCTCTGCGAACCTGCAGTGCACTTGCCTTGCGAACAGCTCCCTTCGACAAGCCCCGCGAATGCAGCGATGAAACTGCCCGATCTTGTCGAGGCCTACCGAGCCGCTCTGCTCCCCTACCTCTGCTGAACTGCATGATCCTCAGCTTGAACTCACCCCGATTAGGTTGTGCTTGACGAATGGTTCTTGATACTATTCGTTTCAAGTTGAAGCCAACAGGCAGAATCGAGATCATGGAAGACCCCACTAACAAAGCGCGATCAACACTCGGATCGATAGTTGCCCTTTTCGTCAGCATCGCACTTGCCCTTACCCTGCTGGGCGGCTGCACGACACCAGCCCAACAAGATTCCCCTGAGTCGACAGCAAGCGCTCCTTATGCACAAGAGCAAACGCAGGCAGGCGAGCAACCAAGTTCATCTGCTGATCTTGCGGAAGTTCCCGATTACTCAGGCCAGGATTATATCGTTCTGAACGACGATCGACCCACCTTCTCCGAAGCCGACTGGGAAGTTCCCGATGGCACCGAAATCTATGGGGAACTTGATGCGCTCGGCCGTGCAACGGGAGCATTCGCAAAGCTCTGCGAGAACACGCGTCCTGCAAAGGGAAGCACGCGCGCGAAGAATATGCCCGATCCCAGCGGTTTCGTTCAGGCAAAGTATCCCCAGATCGGGCTCGATCATCTCTATGAGCGTTCGCACTTGATCGCTTATTCGCTCAGTGATGAAGCTGTGAACCCACTCGACCTGATCACGGGAACAGAGCACTTGAACCACGATGTCATGGCCAAATTCGAGGACAAGATCCGTGACTACCTAAATGCGGGGTATACCCACAAACGCCATGTGCTTATGCGCGTCACGCCTGATTTCCGTGGTGATGACTTGGTTGCGCGCGGCGTGCAGATCGAAGCGCTCTCGCTCGAAGACAACGGTGCTTCAGTGTGCCTGAATGTGTACTGCTACAATGTGCAGCCTGGTGTAGTGATCGACTATGCAACAGGCAAGAGCAAGCTTGGTGATCCTTCTACAAAGAGCTCATTAGCAAACAATGCGAAAACGAATGAACAAGCCCAGGAAAGCGCTGCTGCCGCCGAAACGATCGAGCACTCCTATGTGCTCAACACGAACACCAAGCGATTCCACTATCCAGGTTGCTCATCGGTAGCTGACATGAAGACGAAGAACCGATCAGACGTTACCGATACCCGCGAACACCTGATCGAACTCGGCTATAAACCTTGCGCCCGCTGCAATCCCTAGCGCCCTCATCAGGTGGCAAACTACCCGCACAGACCTTTTCGACATAGCTCGCATCGACTTGCTCGATCAGCGGAGAGGGTGAGGCAGCGAGGTGACTCTTTGCCAACTAAATTCATTTTAATAAAACCCGAGCAAAGCAGCGACGCATGAGCGAATCAGTTTATCTGATTCGCGAACAGGGAAGCGGGTCACCTCGTGTCTCGCGCTCTTCACTGATCGAACTAAAAAGGTGTCGAACGACCAGGTAGTTTGTCACCTACTTATCCAGCTTCGCGTTCGCCTTTGATTGGAAGCGCTCTTTATCAACGATGAAGCGATCGTGCGTACCACGGCCCACGGTCCCCCGTTCATCGACCACTTCCACCTCAAAAGAGAGCGCGCGTCCATCAACCTTCACCAATTTGCTCTTGCAGGAGACCTCCATGCCAATAGGCGTGGGCGCATCATGAGAAATGTTGAGGTTCGTGCCCACCGTAGTCCGTCCGGACTCGAGTTCGTCCTCCACGCTACGAGCGCACGTGTATTCGATAAGATTGATCATCGCAGGTGTGGCGAACACTTCAACCGTTCCGCTACCCAGCGCAAGAGCAGTATTCTGCTCGGTGACCATCGTTGTTTCAGTGTTCGTGATACCAGCTTCCAACATGCTGTTCCTCCGTATCGGTCGCTTTCCAGATCCAATCACTTTATTGCCAGCCATGAGAATATTCAGTATACGCTAGAGTTAGCCCAAAGCAACATCCAAGATCATCATGAGCACAAAACCAATCGCAACGCCGATGGTGCCAATGTTGCTATGTTTGCCACTCTGAGTTTCAGGAATTAGCTCCTCGACCACCACATAGATCATCGCCCCGGCCGCAAAAGCGAGCACATAGGGCAAGATGGGAGTTACCACGCTAGTAAGCGCGAGCATCAACAACACGCCTGCTGGTTCGATCACTCCGGAAAGAACACCGAGCCCGAAAGCTTTGCTCTTGGAAACTCCATTGGCAACGAGCGGCATCGATATCACCGCGCCTTCAGGAATGTTTTGAACCGCGATGCCGATCGCAAGGGCCACCACGCCCGCGAGCGCAATGCTGCTTTGCCCTGAGACGAAACCAGCAAGCACCACGCCCACCGCCATGCCTTCTGGTAAATTATGGATCGCAATGGCCAAAAAGAGCATCGTCGAATCCTTCAGATGGCTAGGCAACCCTTCAGGCTTGTCAGAATCAAGATGAAGATGAGGCAGGAGTGAATCGATGATGAGCAACACACCCATGCCCGCAAGAAAGCCCACAGCAGCTGGAATCCAAGGGACGATCCCTTGTTCAGCTGCCATATCGATCGCAGGGTTAATCAAGCTCCACACCGACGCAGCGATCATCACACCAGCTGCAAAGCCCAAAAGTGCCTTTTGGAACAAAGTGCTGATCTGCTTTTTCATGAAGAACGCAAGAGCAGATCCCAATGTTGTCCCTGCCAGAGGAACCGTTAGCGCAACAACGACACCAAGCATCATGGTATTCACAGCACTTCATTCCTCTCTTGCTCGGATAATGGACAACTACAGCTTAGTCTCTTTTTCGTTGATTCGATTTGCACGAAACAGAATCGTTGCTAAACGTTAAGACGAATGCGAATAACACCATGCGATACTGAGACCCCTCAAGCATTCGCAAACAGACACTCTAGAAGCGCCCCTTCTTAGCTCTTAGCCATTCCATATCTCGCCAAAGCACTCGAGCAGAAATGCGCGAAACTCTCGCGCGGCAGGCTTCTCGATCCCTTGCGAGGTAAGCTCGATACGAATTGTACGTTCAAAACCTTCGTCAACAAGAGGAAGCCACCGCGCTTCGTCGGATCTCAGCCTTCCCCAACTATATTCAGGCCAAAAGCCAACCCCTAATCCAACCTCGATCATCTTACGCACCACCGAAGGATTATCGCTTTCGAAAACGATGGAAGGCACAAAACCGCAGCTTTTACAAAGCAGGTCACACTGCTTTCTGAAACCGCGATTGCCTGCCAAGCAGATGAAGCCCCAATCGCGCAGATCCTCAAGCGCAACTTCAGCGGAAAGCTTTTCACAAAGATGATAGGGCACGACTATGCCGATACGCTCTGTGTATGAATTGCTTCTGTTCGAATACGGCGAAGAGGAGATTATGATGTCATTCATGCGCTCATCGGTTTCCTGGTGAAGCTCGAAACTGACATGCGGATTCTTCTTCGAGTAGTTCACAATAGCATCCGTAACGATTGCAGAAGCACTTTCAATACAAAGGTCTATCGTCTGCTGCCACTGCGTCGAGAATATCTTCACGGCATCTTCTGCTTCATCGAGCGTACGCATCGCTTGGGCTGCATGCTGCTTGAGGAAGAGCCCTTCTTCGGTCAGGCGGATATTGCGACCCTCTCCTGCTATGAGCGTTACCCCTAACTCCTCTTCGAGCCGATGGATCGCGCGCGTGAGTGCAGGCTGAGAAATACCCAGCATGTTCGCCGCCTGGGTAACATGTTCGGTCTCAGCGACCACAAGAAAGTATCGAAGTTTATTGAGATCCATGTTTGAATCATACCTAATAGGTATCAATACTTGCAAATCAATATATTGGAATAAACACTCACGGAGCGAGAGAATCTAAAGAGCGATCCTGATGCCGCTAAACCTGCGAACGCCCAAACCGCGAACGCTCAGATCACACTTTCGCAGGGACCTCGAACGGAAAGCGCCTGCGGGAAGAAATCGTACAGAAGAAAGGAACTAGCACCCGATGTTCATAGCAGAACTCTTGGAAGCAGGAATGCTCATCTGCTTCGGTCTTTCTTGGCCAATGAACGCCTACAAATCCTACAAAGCCAAAACTGCGCTTGGCACGAGTTGGCAATTCCTCGCGCTCATCTGCGCAGGGTATGCGTGCGGGGTTGCCGCGAAGCTCACGCTCGGCTCGCTCAACTGGGTCTTAGCGGTCTATATCCTCAATTGCTTCTTCTTAGCGGCGAACTGGGCTGTCTACTTTCGCAATCGCAAGCTCGACCGCATGCGCCAGCTTCAAAACGCGAAGAATCGAAACGAACAGGCCGCTCTTGCACAAGGCAAACCTGACTCTCTTGTTTTCGCCCAAGAAGCTTCTTGCTAGCCTTGAGCATCACGGAATGGGACAACAAGCTACGTCCCCGTTGTCCTCGAACAACAAGCTACGTCCCCGTTGTCCTCACGCGAGGCGATACGAAAAAGGTCAAGCCTGTGTTCAAGCTTGACCTGGTGTTTTGATGGTGCCGCCAACAGGAATCGAACCCGCAACCCACTGATTACAAATCAGTTGCGCTACCAATTGCGCCATGGCGGCATCTCGTATTCTGTCTGGTGCTTTGCAGATGAGAAACAACCAGCGAACCACCAGACGATAGCAAAAAGAGACAAGCCCTTTTCCGCCGATTGATTCTAACACACTTTACTTCCCCTCGATATGCGCTTGCGGTAAAAGCGCACCACGAATGCGCTTGTGCACAAGAAGCTTTCTCATCTCCCAACGCGCACGATCAGGACACGAGCACACCTGTCCCATCGAAAGCTGGCACGAAGCTCTCGCTCGCTGCCCCGCCTTCCTGCCAGAAGTAGTCTTCGAACCCAAGTTCATCAGCATGATCGAGCACGCGTTCGTACGCTTCATCAGACACCGCTCGCTCAAGCCCATACGCACGAACATCGAGGGTTTCATCAACGATCGTGAATTGATTCATGATGCTCAGAAGCGCACGGCCTCTGATGCGCGGATACAGAAGATCGAGCGCAGCAAGCGAATCATCCACATAGCCAGGCAACACCAGATGGCGCACGATCACACCACGCTCCAGATACCCTTCTTCGCTCGAACGTGGCGCTCCCGTTTGCTCTATCATCTGCTCGATCGCCGCAAGCGCTACCCCCACATAATCGCTCGCGCGGGAAAGCCTTTGCGCCGTAGTCGGATTGCTGTACTTGAAATCAACGAGATAGATATCGACAAGCCCCTCGAGCAACGCAAGCGTCTGGGCGCTTTCATAGCCAGATGTATTCCAAACAACGGGAATGTGAAGCGCTCCCGATGCGCGCAGTTCACGAAGCACCTCCGCAACGCTTGGCGCATAATGGCTCGCTGTGACCAGATTGATATTCGCAGCCCCTTGCTCATTCTGCAGCCCGAGCAAGATCTCGCACAAACGCTCCTGCGTGATCTCAACCCCCTCACCTTCAGCAAGACGCTTGTTCTGACAGTACACGCACCCGAGCGCACAGTGCGCGAAGAAGACCGCTCCACTCCCTCGATCACCTACCAGACACGGTTCTTCCCACCAGTGAAGCGCCGCACGTCCAACGCGCAGCGTATCGTTCGCGCCACATACCCCTGTACGCACGAACCGATCCACTCCGCACCGACGTGGACAGAGCATGCAGGCATGATACGCCTCCAAGATCTTTGGCTGTTCAGGAATTGAGATCAAAAGCGCTCTCGAGAGTTAGTTCGCAGAGAAATCGCCCATTGCCTCAGGATAGCCATCTGAGGTGTCGAAGTAGCTATTGACCTCGTCGAATTCTTCATGGGAATGATCGTGCCCGCAATCACAATCGTGATCGTGATCGTGCTTCTCATAGGCACCTTCCGCGCGCGACCAATCGAGCCCGAAGCGCTTCGCCGCATCTTCATCATCGAAGATGAGTGCGAGAGCAGCCGGGTTATACGCCGCACCACCCACCATCGCGAGCAGCTCCATGAGACGGAATCCCGCTTCGGCTTGCGGAATGATGTGGTCCTTATCGTCTGCCGAAGAAAGCGCAGCAACAAGTTCTGCCATGAGGATCTCGACCGTGTAAGTGCCCGTGAAATCGTGCGTGCGGATCGCATCGATGTAGGCGATGTTCACCGGGGATACGCATCCTGCAATGGAGAGCGTATCGATCACCTCTTCCCAGTCGAAACGCACATCTCCATTGATGTAAGTAGCATAGGACTCGATCACGCCGATGAGCGCTGAAGCGCGCTGCAGCGTAGCCATGACCTTCGCGCTCTGGCCGCACCCGGCCTCGCCCAAATACAGCACATGGCGCGCGATGGCATGAAGCATCGGCTTCGCTTCCTCGTAGCTCTCCTCTTCGCCACCTACGAAGATCATGAGGTTATCGCAGCTAGCGAAGGCATCTTCTTCAACGATGTTGCGTACCACGAGCGGCGCATCGAGCGTGTTGCGCTCGTTCACGCGCGCGACCGCATAGAGCTCGCGCGCAAAAGAAGGCGTGGTCGGGCTCAGATCGACGAGCAGGGCGCCTTCTTTGGTATCTTGCAAAAGCCCTTTTGAATCGAAATAGAGATCTTCGAGCCCCTGCTGCGTTTCATAATAGGTGAAGACCACATCGGCATCTGAAAGCGATGCAGCTGTGGAGAAACCACCAGCGTTGAGCGATTGAGAGAGACGCGAACCGACCTCGGTATCGCCCACGAAAACGAATGTCTTATCTGCCATAGTGGTTTCCTCGAACTTCTCTAGCGATTCTTCTTGACCTTGTTGGCGATGCGATCAACGACCGAGACCGTCTCGCGACGATCCTTGCCCCAGAACGCGACCGCGATCATATCGGGCCCCACATGGCAGCCGATGACCGGACCGATATTGCAATCAACGAGCACGAGATCCTCGTCGGCCTTCACGAGCATGTCTTCAAGGCGTGTAACATCCTTCGGGCAATCAGCATTGCCGGTGAGCACCACGCCTCCTTCGCTGTCCGCTTCGCGATTTCGCTCGAAGTACTCGACGAGCGCCTTCATGCCCTTCTTGCGACCACGCGCAACGCCCACGAGAGCGAGCGAGCCATCGAGCCCGAACCCGAGCAACGGCTTCGCATCGAGCTTCGAGCCTGCAAACGCGACCGAGCGTGGGATGCGTCCACCGCGATGCAAGCTTTCAAGGTCGCTCACCATGAAGTACCCGTGCGCATAATAGAGCGCCTCAGATGCCCAATCGGCAAGCTCGGCTGCGGTCATGCCTTTTTGGTGCTGCCTGATCGCTTCGTAGATCAAAAGCCCTTCAGCGATCGAAGCGAGCTTCGTGTCGACCACATGAAGCTCGAAATCAGGATGCTCTTGCTTGATCTGATCAGCAGCGATGCAGGCCGTAGAATACGAACCGGAAAGAGCGCTCGAAAACGAGAGCAGCACCGCAGGCTTTCCTTCTTCATAGGCTTGCGTGAATACCTCGAGGAATTCGCCGAGCGTTACCTGAGAGGTGGAAGGCTCATCGCCGCCACGCATCGCTTCATAGAAATCATGCGCAGTAAGAGAAGCATACATATCATCGGTATGCGAGCCTGACTCGTTGTTGTAGCAAAAACTGACGATCTTGACGCCTTCTGCGTCCACCACATCGCGAGGAAGATCGCAGCAAGAATCGATGATCAAAGAACACTTGATAGACATAGTTGCAGCTTTCTCTTAGTTCGAGCACATGAGCGCTTGGAGATTTCCCGTAACCTTATCTTTGAGCGGCTCGTTGCATTCATACGCGATACCGATCGCGGGACCGACATGCAAGCCGATCACCGGACTGACCGGCAACACGCGCACTGACTTCTTGATGAGCGGCTCGACCACTTCTTTCGCCCACTCCAGAGCAGGGGCCTTATCGCCGATATACTGAACGACAAGATGCTTCAAGCCACCACTCGCCTCGATATCCGCCTCGAGCATCTCGATGATGCGCATGAGCGCCTTCTTGCGTGAGCGAACCTTCGCTGCAACTTGCGCCGTCCCATCTTTAACGGTAAGAACGGGCGAGATGCGCATCAGATTGCCGATGAGCGCCGCAGCGCCACCGATGCGACCGCCCTTCTTCAAGAACGTGAGATTCTCGGGAGTGAACAAGAAGCGCGTCGATGCGATGCTCTTCAAAACCGTTTGTGCAGCTTCTTCGAGCGTGCTGCCAGAAGCAACCGCCTCGGCACCATCAACAACCACCCATCCTTCATCAAAGCCGCAAGAGGTTGAGTTGATCATGACGTACTTGAATCCGATATTGCGCGACTCCACCGCACGCGCCGCGCGCAGAGCGCCATCGTACGTTCCCGAAAGCTCCGTCGAGATCCAAATGCCCAAGACCTCATCGCCCGCTTGAGCATACCCCTCGAACAGTTCCTCCAGATCGGCCTGCGAAGGCTGGCTTGAGGTGGGGATGTTGTCGACCATCTCGTAGATATGACTATAGAAATCATCCAGATCCATCGTGGCATCATCGTATTCTTTCCCCTCGTGATGAACGAAAAGAGATACGACATCGATATTGAGGTCTTCGACCAGATCTTGAGGCAAAGAAGCGACTGAATCGGTAACAACTCTTATCATCATGAATTTCCTAACATATCCGAGACAAGTTTATGACGACGATGGAAAAGCCCATACTCTAATCCTACTGGATATGAGTGCGGGTTGAGGATGCGCTTTTGACTTTCATCCAAAAGATCAAGCTGTTCCCTGCAACGTTCGCGTGCCTCCATGGCGTTGCCGAATGAAGGGTCGACCACGCGTTTACCGCTGCGTACGATCGGCTCGAGCAAGGTGGTGTACGCCAAGCCCGCAAGAGATTTCTGTCGGATCTCATCGGCAGGGTCGACGATGCGTTCACGCTCCACCCCATGGTTGACATCGAAGACCATGTCGCCCGCAAGCCTGCCATCCTCATGGAAGTAACGACGTACATCGAGCACGCCTGGTGTGGTGAGCTTCACGGCCTGCCCTGAGACCTTGATGCAGTCCTGCCATTCTGAATCAGCCGTTTCGCGCTTTGCGGCAAGCTTATAGACCCCACCGAGCGCCGGCTGATCATAGGCGGTCGTGAGCTTCGTGCCCACGCCCCAGGAATTCACCTGGGCACCAGAATCCTTGATCGATTTGATGGTGTATTCATCGAGATCGTTCGAGAGCACGATGCCCGTTTCAGTAAGACCTGCCTCATCGAGCATCTTGCGCGCCTGCTTGGCACGCCAAGAAAGGTCGCCTGAATCGATTCGGATCGCGCTTAACGTCTCACCGCGCTCTTTCATCTCAAGACCGACCGTGATGGCGTTCTTGATGCCCTGGGTTATGTCGTAGGTATCCACGAGCAGCACGCAATTCTTGGGCATGACGCGCGCATATTCGCGGAACGCTTCGAGCTCGTTATCGAACGACATCACCCACGAATGCGCATGCGTACCTGAAACAGGAATGTTGAAGAGCTTGCCCGCGAGCACGTTCGAAGTGGAAGCGCAACCGCCTACCACCGCAGCACGCGAAGCACGCAATCCTCCGTCTTCGCCCTGCGCACGACGCAACCCGAATTCAGCAACGGGAGAATCTGCAGAAAGGCAGACACGCGCAGCCTTGGTTGCGATGAGCGTTTCGAAGTTCACGCAGTTGAGCAGTGCTGTTTCGAGCAGCTGACACTGAAGGATCGGGCCGGTAACGCGCAGAAGCGGGTCATTCGGGAATACGACCGTACCTTCACGCACCGCGTCGATATCGACCGAAAGCTCCATCGTGCTCAAATAATCCAAGAATGCAGGGTCGAAGAGCGCGCCACCACCGGGAGCCTCAAGCGATGCGAGATACGCGATATCGTCCGAAGTGAAACAGTAGTCTTCAATGACCTCGAGCACATGATCGGTACCGCATGCGATAGCATACCCACCTTGGAACGGATTAGTACGGAAAAAGGCGTGAAAACACGCCTCTTCCTCAAGCTTATTGCATTCCCAATAGCCTTGCGCCATGGTCAGCTGATAGAGATCGGTCAAAAGAGAATAGTTATGATTGCCCACCGGCATTGTTCTCTCCCCCTGTGGTATGGCTGCGGCGCCGTGATCTACGATGCGTCGAAGCGCCTTGGCCATTCGCATCCCGCTTGCCCTTCGGGTTCTCGTGAAGAGAACTCAAGCCAGAGGACTTCTGACCGGGACGCGCACCTTGCGCACCGCCGTTCTTGCGATTGCCGTTGTTCTGACGATTGCCCTGCGCATTGTTCGAGCGCTTGTTCTGGCCATTCGAAGCGCCGCCACGATTGCGGCGATTGCGTCCCGAAGACTCCTTCTTGCCCGAACGCGCGCCTTCGCCCCCGCGATCGCCCGATTGCTTTTTCCCTTGGTTGTTCTTCTGCGAAGAGGCAGAGCGATTCTCGCCCTCTTTGTTGCCGCGATTACGACGACGCTTACGGCGCTTGCCTTCTGCCTCAGCCGACGAAGACGAGCCTTCTCCATCAAGACGAGCAGCAGGGCGCGCACCGACTGGAATATCGTCGCCACTGAAGTTGATCACATCCACCAAGCCTGCGCCACCAAGTGCGTCGAACTGGCTCTTCTGCACGTATTCCTCGTACACTTCAGCGCTGATCACATGCGGACGTCTTCCCTCTTCGGGTGCCTCGAAATCCTCGAGCGGGATCTTCAAGTTCGAACCGTCTTCGAGCGTGATCGTGATCCGTTCAGAAGGCACGTTGATGTCCGTTACCTTCGCGATGCCATCGGGCGTTTCGATCTTCGCGCCCATCTTAGGGGCACGCGAATTGAACTCCTTATACGTATCGTATTCATAGCGCAAGCAGCACATGAGCCTACCGCACACGCCCGAGATCTTCTGCGGATTGAGCGAAAGATTCTGTTCCTTCGCCATACGGATCGATACGGGCGAGAATTCGCCACCGAAACGCGTGCAGCACAGCTCTTGGCCGCAATGCCCCAAACCGCCGATGATGCGCGCACCATCGCGCACACCGATCTGGCGCATATCGACACGCACATGGAAATAGGAGGCAAGCTTGCGCACGAGCTCACGGAAGTCGATGCGCTCTTCTGCCTCGAAATAGAAGACTGCCTTATCACCTTCGAAAAGATACTCGACGAGCACCGGATGCATATCCTTGTTGGACTCGAGCGCGATCTCTTTGAACGCACCGAGTGCTTGGGCGCTCTTCTCCTCGAGCTCGCGCACCTTATCCATGTCTTCCGGCGTTGCCAGACGCACGACCTCTTTGAGCGGAGATTTCAGATCCTTGACAAGATCGTCGCTCACTTCGAGAACATCCGATGTTGCAATGCCGTATTCAAGCCCGCGACTCGTGTTCACGATGACATCGTCACCTGCACGTATATCTAAATCGGTTGGATCGAACCAAAGAACCTTAGGTCCGACCTGCAGCTTAATGGGAGCCACCCGAACCATAAAAAACCTCTCTTATCGTAAAAAGAAGCGTGTCGAGACACGTTTCTGTAGAAACATTATAGGCGATCGCTTTATCGCAACGATAGGTCGCGTCGATCGCGCGAACCAAGCCTGCGGGCGTTGTGCGCGCCGCAGCCTGCTCCAGATCGTTCATCACATCAATATTAACAATCTGCTCGACGGCCTGAGATTTAATCATCAAAACGTCACGTAACCAGGATCGAATGATCGAAGTGACCTGCGCAAGCGATTCGAGCGAGGCCTTCGTGAGCACACGTTTGTTGCGCGCCTCGATCTGCTTGAGTGCCGCCTTGCTCAAGAATTCTTCAGACTCATTGATCGCTTCGGCCTGTTCGCTCTGCACGACATCGACCCACGCCTTCGCGCTCTTCACGAGTTCAGCAGCGTATTCGAGCACATCGCGCTCGTCCGAAAGTGGCAGTAGCGTGAGGATCTCGAGGATACGACGGCGAAAGCCGGTCTTTTCCGGACTCTTGCAGAATCCGATCGCTTTCGTGACCGAGCCATTGCACGCCTCGACCGCAATGCGCGCCTGCTCCGCGCTCACCCCCGTATTCTGCGAGATGATGCCCGATGCCTCAGTGGTGGGAATATGGCGGAACGGCACCACCTGACAGCGCGAAACGATGGTGGGAAGCACCGCATCCTTCGTACGCCCGAGCAGGATGAACACTACATTCTCCGGCGGTTCTTCGAGCGTTTTCAGAAATGCGTTCGCTGCCTGCGTGCCCAAAAGATCGACGCGATCGATGATGTAAATCTTGCGCGTAGCTTGGATGGGAGCAAGATGCGCATCAGCCACCACTTCACGGATCTGATCGACCAGATAGCCATGCGCACCCTCAGGTTCGATGAAGTGGATATCGGGGTGGTTCCGGCGTGCTGCACGCCTGCAGTGGTCGCACGTCATGCAGCCCTGATCAGGGCAGATGAGCGCCTGGGCAAAGGCATAGGCCGCCGAGGTCTTGTTGGAACCAGGAGGCCCGGTGAACAGATAGGCGTGGCTCAAGCGGCCCGTGCGCAACGTAGTGCGCAGGTAGTCACGGACCTGAGCCTGACCGAAGATGCTCTCGAATACGTTGGCCACCCGCATCAATCCTCGGAAAGATCGATACGCGCCTTTTCGCTGGTATCACGCTGAAGGATCGGGTCGAAGAAGCCTTCTTTCCACACGAAGGAATCGCTCCCCCAACCGAAGATATCTTTGATCTGTGTGAAGATAGCACGCGCCGTCTCATCCTTGGTACCCGAAGAATTGACGACACGAATGCGCTCGGGGTTTTCCGCCGCGATCGCAAGAAAGCCGTTATTCACGCGCGCATGGAAGCTCGTACCCGCCTGCTCAAGACGATCAGCATCGCCATGGTGCGTTGCACGCTCGAGGCCCTCTTCGGCAGAGGCACCCGTGGTGAGCAGGATCGTGCGACAAGGATGCACCCCTTGGCAAGCAAAGCTGTTCGCTTGGCGCACGAACGACATCGGAAGCCCGCGCCCGTATACCTGGTAGGCGATGGTCGAATCGTAGAAACGGTCGAGCAATACCACCGCCCCTCGCGCGAGCGCCGGGATGATGACCTCACGAATGATCTGGGCGCGCGCTGCTTCGTAGATGAGCAGCTCCGATTCTGCACACAGACCAGCATTCTTAGGGTCGAGCACGATAGCGCGCAGATCCTCACCTACGCTCGTACCGCCTGGCTCGCGAAGGCAGATGACCTCATGGCCCATCGCTCGCAAACAGGAAGCAAGGAAGGTGATATGCGTTGTTTTCCCTGCGCCATCTCCCCCTTCGAAGGTGATGAAGATGCCGGCAGTCTTTTTCTGTTGATCTTGATCAGCCACCGAAACCTCAATCTTCAAGCGAGTAGATGCTCGTGCCCAGCGTGTCGATCCCTACGAACACCGGAAGATCGACCACATCGATGCGCCTGAGCGCTTCGGTTCCCAAATCGTCATAGGCAAGCGTTTCATCGCCCACTACGCACTTGGCGAGAAACGCTGCCGCGCCGCCCGTTGCCACGAAATAGACTGAAGAATACTCCTTGCAGGCCTTCTTCACATCGTCCGAGCGTTCGCCCTTGCCGATCGTGCCGGTAAGGCCCATCGACATGAGCAACGGTGCCGCGAAATCCATGCGCGAAGACGTGGTAGGGCCGATCGCGCCGAACGGCCTGCCTGCTTTAGGAGGCGTAGGGCCTGCATAGAAGATGACCTGACCCGTGAGCCCGTAGGGCAGCGTCTTGAGCTTCTTCTCGCGGATCTCGTCGAGCAAGCGAATATGACCAGCATCACGCAAGGTGTATACCGGACCGGTGAGCAGACAGGCATCGCCCGCACGCAGCGAACGAGCATCAGCCTTGCTCAAGGGAAGTTGAATGTGCTTATAGTTCAACGGTGAGCCTCCTCAACGCCGAGCAACCCATGTTCACCGCTACCGGCAAGGCAGCGATATGGCAGGGTGCAGTTTTCACGCGTACGCCGAGCGCGGTGGTGTCTCCGCCCAGGCCGCCAGCACCGATGCCGGTGGCATTGATGGCCTCGAGCAGCTCCTGCTCGAATGCGGCGGTTTCAGGATCGGGAGCGGCAACATTGAGCGGACGCATGAGCGCGAGCTTGGAAAGCCCTGCCACCTTGTCGAAGGTGCCTCCCACACCAACTCCCACCACGAGTGGCGGGCAGGCGTTCGCCGCTTTTTCCTCTACGCAGGAAAGCACCGTATCGATAACGCCTTGCTTGCCCGCATTGGGCGTGAGCATGACAACACGACTCGCGTTATCCGAGCCGCCGCCTTTGAGCATCATATGCAGACGAGCAACACCCGGTTCATTCACCAGGCGCAATTCGCAGAAAGCCGGCGTATTGTCACCCGTGTTCGTACGATCGAACAGCGCATCGCGCACGACTGACTTGCGCAGCTTCGAATTGATGAATCCTGCCGCTACCGATTGGTCGACCTTCGAAAAGACATTGGCGTTGAGCGCGATGTCGGGACCGACCTCCAAACAGAGCCACACCGTACCCGTATCTTGGCAGATGGGCACGTGATCCTCGTTCGCGATCTGCGCGTTCAACACCAGCTGATCGAGTACGATCTTCGCACGTTCATGCGTTTCACGATCGCGCGCAGCGATGAGCGCCTCCAAGATATCGGGAGGTAGGATGCTTGCCAGTCGCGGAATGGAGACGAGCAATGCATCGGAAATGGTATTTGAGGAAAGAACCTGCATGTGAACCAACTACTTTCGAGAAGCACCTTATGCGGGAAGGTTTTCGAGACCCTTCTTCACGCTTGCGGCAGATTCTTGAAGTGCTGCCATTTCGTCTTCCGTGAGATCGAATTCCACGATCTCTTCAACGCCATTCTTGCCGAGGCGCGTGGGGATATTCATGTAGAGGTCGTGCAAGCCGTAGGGGCCATCGATATAGGAGCACACGCTCATGACCTCATGGGAATCGGTGAGGATCGCTTCGACCATCTTCGCAATGGAAGCGCCCGGAGCATAGTAAGCAGAGCCGGTCTTCAGATGAGCGACCACTTCGGCGCCACCCTTTACGCAGCGCTGCACCACTTCGGCAACCTCTTCTTCGCTCATCAGCTCAGTGATGGGGCGCCCTGCAACGGTGGTGTAGCGAGGCCAGCAGACCATACCTTCGCCGTGCGCGCCAAGCGCCCATGCCACCACGTCCGCCGGATCGCAGCCGAGCTTTTCGCAGACAGCGAACGAAAGACGCGCGGAATCGAGCACGCCGCCCATGCCCATCAGGCGATTGCTGGGCAATCCCGACTTCTGATACGCGAGATAGGTCATGACATCGAGCGGATTGGTGACGCAGATATAGATGGCATCGGGAGAATACTTGATAGCCTCATCGATGACCGAAGACATGATGCCCGAGTTCACACCGAGCAGGTCTTCGCGCGTCATGCCAGGCTTGCGAGCGATGCCCGCAGTGATGACCACCACATCGGAATCGGCAGTAGGAGCATAGTCGTTCGTGCCCGTAACGCTTACCGTGAACTTCTCGACCGAACGCATGTGCATCATATCGAGCGCCTTGCCCTGTGGCAGACCTTCGGCCACATCGACCAAGACCACATCGGCGAGATTCTTGCTTGCGATGATATGTGCTGCAGTCGCGCCGACGTTACCTGCACCAACGATGGTTACCTTACTCACGATTCCCTCCTGGAGTCCTTCAATAGATTCATTATCCTCTATTGTAAAGGTGAACAACCCCGCAAGGAAGCACTTTACGGCCGCATTCGCATTTCTGCATGTATTCCGATGTTCATATCGTTGTTCGTGCTGGCATCCACGCTGCCACCAGAGAATGCGAACAGAACATCAAAGGCGGCCGAAATACCCCTACAAAAGCAAAATGCCCGAGATGTCACGTTGCATCCCAGGCATTCGAATGGGTCTTGGTCTCAGTGAGACGATCGTGGCCTGTTCGAGTCTTTGCTCTTTTTGCTGCTCTCTACTTCTTGGCAGCTGCTTTCGTGGTCTTCTTCGTGCTCGATTTCTTCGCCGTGGATTTCTTGGCGCCTGCCTTGCCTTTGCCTGAGGTCTTGCCCTTCTCCTTCTTCTCCTTCGAAGGACAGCTGAAGTTCGGGCAGAGCTTCCACGGTCCACGCGCCGTCGTAACGATGACCATCGGCGCACCGCATTCTTCGCACACCTCTTCAGTAGCGGTGAGCGCGCCGTACTGCGGCAGCGGATAGCCTGTCTGGCATTCATCGTAGTTCTCGCAACGGATGAAGCGCTTCAAGGTACGCGGATTCTTATGTGCGATGAGCTTGGCCTCCTTGCCCTGTTCCGCGCACGTCGGGCACGTACCCACTACCAGATCGGGTTCTTTGTTCGTCTCGCATTCAGGGTCGATGCAAAGCACGCGCGGCTTCGAGCGGAACGCCGTTACCTTGATCTGAGGCATGCCACAGGTAGGGCACTTCTCTTCGAGCGCCTCGATCTTACCCTTCGGTAGCGGATAGGTGACGTCACAATCAGGCCACCCCGCACAACCGATGAACATCGAGCGCGTCTTCTGGGAGGAACGCAGCTGCAGATCCTTACCGCACTTCGGACAGGGACCCACATACGCATCGGCAGCCACCGCATCCGCAAGCGCGTCGCGCACCTCTTCTTGATGCGGCAGAAGATTTTCGAGCTCCTGCGCCAGCAGATCGCGCGAATGGCGAACGACTTGTACCTTTTTGCTGTCGCCCGCTGCGATCTGCGACATCTCCTCTTCCAGGTTCGCCGTCATGGCAGAACTGGTGATATGCGGTGCGAACTTGTCGAGCGCGTCGATGACCGCGATGCCGAGCTGCGAAGGCTCGATCGGATCGTTCTGCACATACTTGACCGTATAGAGACGCTCGATGATGGAATGGCGGGTCGATTTCGTACCCAACCCCAGCTTCTCCATCTCTTGGATGAGCTTGCCCTGCGAATAGCGTGCGGGCGGCTCGGTCTGTTTATGCGTCTTAGTTGCACCACCGAAGTCGAGCATCTCGCCCTCTTCGAGCGCGGGCAGCTGTTCGTCCTTCTTGAGGCCATAGGGATAGATCGCGCGGAACCCTGGCTTCACGAGCACATCGCCCTTCGCAGCGAACGGCTCCCCGTTCACCTCGAGCGTAACCTTCGTACCCTCGATCACTGCAGGTTCGGAAAGCGTTGCCATGAAACGGCGGGCGATCAGGTTGTAGAGCTTGTATTCTGCAGGCGGCAACATCTCGGGCGTTGCCAGGTTCGTCGGATGGATAGGCGGATGGTCGGTCGTCTCCGTCTTGCCGCGCGTGGCCGTGAGCTTGTCCTTCTTGAGCAGCTCTTCTGCGAACGGGCGATACGCAGGATTGCCCGAGATACGCTTCAAGATGTCGCGCAGGTCGAGCGATGAGGGATAGACCGTATTATCGACACGCGGATACGAGATGAAACCATCCATGTAAAGGCTCTCTGCCAGGCGCATCGTACGCGCGGGCGTGAGACCCTCAGCGCTTGCAGCCGCCATGAGCGAAGTGGTATTGAACGGAACAGGGGCAGCCTGCTTGCGTTGCTTCTTCTCGATCGCTGCAACGCGCGCGCTCGTAGCGCCCGCAACGTGCTCCATGACCTGATCGGCTTCACTCTCCACCTTGAAGCGCGCAGTGGCATGATTCGCCGAGAATTCCAGATCCTTGTGGCTGAAATCGCCCTTGATGACCCAGTAATCTTCAGGCACGAACGCCAAACGCTCACGTTCGCGCGCAACGATGAGTGCGAGCGTGGGGGTCTGCACACGACCCGAAGAGCGCACGTTGCCATAACCCGCGAACTTCACGAGCGTAAGGTAGCGCGTGAGCACCGCACCCCAAATGAGGTCGATGTCCTGGCGGGATGCACCCGCTTGGGCCAGATCGACATCAAGCTCGACCAAGTTCGTGAAAGCGCGTGTGATCTCTTCTTTCGTGATGGCCGAATAGCGCGCGCGGCTGACCGGTGCCTCTTCGTTCACCTCGCGAATGCACGTAAGCGCATCGGAGCCGATCAGCTCTCCCTCGCGGTCGAAGTCGGTCGCGATCACGATCGAGTCGGCCTTCTTCGCCAAGTTCTTGAGTGAACGGATGATGTCCTTCTCTTTCGGAAGCTTTTCGATGGGCGCATAGATAAGATACGGAAGCGCATCCATCTTCCAAGCGTTGAGCTCGACTCCGTCAGGAACGAACGGTTTCTTCTTCTTGAAGGGTGGTTTTGGCAGATCGGTAGGAAGATCGGCAGGAATCATCTCGCCGTTAGCATCGACCCCAATCCAGCCGCCACGCTTCTTATAAGTGAGCGCCGGTACGAAATTCGGCTCTAAGATATGTCCACGCAGACCGATCGTGACCCATTCTTCGCCATCGCGCTCGAAGCGATAGACGGGAGTCGAATACACCTTGTCTGCTTTCGGCTTTCCAACGCCGAGTAGATCAGCGATCTTCTGCGCTGCAATGTTCTTCTCGGTTACAACCAGTTTCACACGAAGCCCCTTTCCCAGATTTAACGTGCGTGGGGATGTTTTGAGCCAGGCGGTCCAAATACGATTCGTAAGGATACACGAAACATATACGAATGGAAAGAAACGAGCGAACGCTCACACGAACTTTTCACGTCCCAGCAAGCAGCATCTTAGCTCGATCAGCGGAGAGGGTGAGGCAACGAGGTGACTCTTTGCCGACTAAATTCATTAATAATAAAACCCGAGCAAAGCAGCGACGCACGAAAGAACCTGCAAGATGCAGGTTCTTGAGCAGGGAAGCGGGGAACCTCGTGTCTTACCCTCTCCACTGGTCGAGCAATGCAAACGCTCTCCGCTGATTGAGCGGCATGCGCAAAGAAGAAACAACTGGAGGTTGTGAATGAGTAAGAAAATCGCAGAACATCAGCCGATGGAAGGGATAACGGTGTTCGAGGTCGAGAACAAGATCGACCACCTCACCTATCTGCCCGACATGGAGCAGATCGACCCCTCCATTCGCCTTCAGGTTGAAGAGGCGTTCACCGCATACGACCCCGCAAGCTTCACCGAAGCCGATGTGCGCGCCGCGCTGGAAGCCGATACGCTCACGCCGCGCGACTTCGGTGCGCTCCTCTCCCCCGTAGCCGAACCGTTCCTCGAGGAAATGGCACAACGAGCGCGCAGTGAGAAACGCCGTTTTTTCGGCGATAACGTTTATCTGTTCACCCCCATCTATTTGGCGAACTACTGCGAGAACTACTGCATCTATTGCGGTTTCAACTGCCACAACAAGATCCGTCGTGCGCAGCTCGACATCGAGCAGATCGAAGCAGAGATGGCAGCCATCGCCCAAACAGGGCTTGAAGAAGTGCTCATCCTCACCGGCGAAAGCCGTACCAAGAGCACCGTGGAATACATCGGTGAAGCCTGCAAGATCGCCTCGCGGTATTTCAAGAACGTGGGCCTTGAGGTCTATCCTATGAACTCCGATGAATACGCCTACCTGCAGGAATGCGGTGCCGACTACGTAACCGTGTTCCAGGAAACCTACGATGCGAACCGCTATGAAGAGCTCCACCTTGCTGGGCACAAGCGCGTGTTCCCCTATCGCATGGAAGCACAAGAGCGCGCGCTCATGGGTGGCATGCGCGGCGTTGCGTTCGCTGCGCTGCTCGGGCTGGCCGATTTTCGCAAGGATGCCTTCGCCACCGGCATACACGCCTATCTACTGCAGAAGAAATATCCACATGCAGAGATCTCCTTCTCGTGCCCGCGCTTGCGCCCGATCACGAACAACAGCGAGATCAATCCTCACGATGTGCACGAACGTCAGCTTCTACAGGTCATGTGCGCCTATCGCATCTTCATGCCGTTCGCTGGCATGACCATCTCGACGCGTGAATGCGAGCGCTTCCGCAACAACGTGGTCGACATCGCCGCCACGAAGATCTCGGCGGGAGTCTCGACGGGCATCGGCGGACACGAGGGTGAAGAGCAGGGTGATGATCAATTCGAGATCGCCGATGGTCGCAGCGTAGAAGAGGTCGTTGCTGCGCTCACTGCGCGCGGTTTACAACCGGTCATGAACGATTACATTTATGTATAGGAACACCATGTCATTTCAAATCATTGCTATAACCAACCGTGCACTTTGCGCTCAGCCACTTGAGGTGAGGATCGCTGCCCTGTGCGATGCAGGAGTCGATCGTGTGATCGTGCGGGAGAAAGATCTTACTGAACACGAATTCGGCGCACTGCTCGACCGCATCGAAGCGTTGCTCCTGCCTGATCAGCGCCGTCGCATCACGGTGAACACCTTCGTCGATCTCGCTGCGGCAAAGGGCTTTCCCTCGATCCAGATGAGCTACGACGAGTTCGAGCGCCACCCCGATTTCGCGCGCGAGTTTCAGGAGGTGGGTGTGTCGGTGCATGGGGTCAATGAAGCCGAGCACGTCGAACGACAGGGAGCTGATTTCTGCATCGCTGGCCACATCTTCGCCACGCAATGCAAGCCTAGTGTAGAGCCGCGCGGCCTTGATTTCCTCAGGCGCATCACTTCAAACGCGGCCATTCCCGTCTATGCGATCGGCGGCATTAACGCGCGCAATATCGCTTCGGTACGCAACGCTGGTGCGGATGGCGCATGCTTGATGAGCGCTTTCATGACCTGCGACAACGTTGCAGAAACGATCGACGAGCTCAGGGCAGCTCTTTCTTAGCAGAATATCTTACGCACATTGCGCGTGATAGCATCGAGTGCATCTTCCCCACGTAGTGCGACGATTTCCCGGTAGGCTTCTTCGAGCATCGAAGCATAGCGCACTTCAACCGCTTCGGTAGCTTGCTTGCGCGCTTGCGAGCCCGCTGCGCATGCGTCGATGGAGGTCTCTTCGGGCAAATCGGTCTCGATGAGCAAGCGATCTAGCGGAATGGCTTTCGCATATTCTCGGCCGCGCTTCGTCTGGAGCATGAACGCGTTGACCGAGAAGAAGCAACCCAGATCACGCGCTCGTTTCAGCTGAGCGCTCGAGCCCGAAAACCAATGGAAGATGATCGTGTTATCTTCCAGCAGCTCGTATTTCTCGAGCATATCCATGATCACATCGGCGCCTCGCACGGCATGGAACGAGAAGACGCGTCCGCCCTTGGCTTCGCCAGCTTCTTTGGCGCCTTCGATGCCTTCAACGACTGAAGGCGCAGGACTCTTCTTTGCGGCAGCGAAGATCGTGCGCAGCACTTCGATCTGCGCCTGCTTGGTCTGTTCGTCAGTCGCAAAAACGCTCTTGGCAAGCCCATTCTTGCCGAAGTCAAGCCCGACCTCACCGATGTAACGCGCGTTGGCAACGAGACCAGGAAGGAGCGCCTTGTCCTCATCGGAGACCTTGCCCGGCGCGACCCACCAAGGGTGAGCGCGCACGCCCACTTTTATCTTTGGAAACGAAGCGAGCGCCTGCTGTGCAAAACGATAGTCTGCAGGACTCACCGTTGTGGAGAAAGCGCCTGCGAAACGCTCGGTGAACCATGAGGCGAACGAGGCGACATCGGGCGCGAAGCTCATATGCGCATGCGCGTCGAAAAACTCTCTACTCTCTGGCATGTCTCTCCTCTTCCCTTTTTGCGCTAACAAACAGCTGTACCTATCCGCAATCAGCGGAGAAAGCAAGCATGAGATTCCCCGCTCGTTGCCACAAGAGGCTTACGCCTGAGGGGTGGTTGGGTCGACCCGCTTTCTTGCATGTCTAAAGCGTCAGCTCACGTCTGCACGCCCGCGCAAGAAAAAGCTCCCCCGCTTCCCTGTTCGCAGCCCTAAGGGGCTCTCGCCTGTGAGGCGTTTGGGCCGATCCGCTTTCGCTGTTCGCTTGCCTTGTTAGGCAAGCTCATGCGCTTCGCTCCTTCGAACAGTCTAATACTAATAAAGAGCGCAGACTCAGAATCGCCAAACACCTCGCAAGCTGCGCCCCTTAGGGCGGCGTCACTCTCACTCGGCACCTGCAAGGTCGCGGAGGACTTCGCCGGCGATCATCTGGCCGAAGATCGGTGGCACGAACGATGCCGTGCCCAAGTCCTTGCGCTCAGCACGCTCCCAATCGCTGCCCATGTTGGTGTCGACCGGCTGTTCGCACGAGTAAATGACCTTCAGCTGCTTGATGCCACGCTTGCGCCCTTCTTTGCGCATGATGCGGCAGAGCGGGCAGTTCACCGTGTCATACAGATCGGCGATCTTGAAGCATTCGGGATGGATCTTGTTCGCCCCACCCATACTGCTGATCAGCTTGAACGAGTAGTTCGGCGCGAGCTCAGCCAATTTGAGCTTCGCCGAGATCGTATCGATCGCATCGACCACATAGTCCACATCGCGCGCATACTCATCAAGGAAGCTCTCCATCTCCTCCTGACGCAAAAAGCCGAACACCTTCTTGACCTGCGCTTCGGGGTTGATATCCTTGATCATCGCTTCCATCACATCCACCTTGCGCTTGCCGAGCGTGGAATAGAACGCGATAGACTGACGATTGATATTGCTCTCCTCCACCACATCGCGATCGAGGATCGTAAGCTTGCCCACACCCCCGCGCGCAAGCGCTTCGGTACAATTCGATCCCACTCCGCCAATACCGAGCACGAGCACATGCGCATTCACGATCGCGCGCAAGGCATCTTTGCCCCACAGGGTCTTGAGCTTCTCATAGCGAGCAGGTAATTCGTCGTATTGCGCTTGTAGCGTTTCAGGTTGCACGGATGAGCCTTTCGTTCGATCTTCCTCTCATTATAGCGAGCGTGCACACACCTACGCCGAAGGTCAAGTTGCAAGCGGAAAACTAGAACTTAACAGGTTTCTGTCAAAACCCACGCGCTTCCCAGCTGCGCATTCGCTCATGTTAGGTTAAAGACGCGCCGAAAACACAGCAATTCGGCTCATGCTGTGGGCTTGGCGTTCGAACGTATCCGCTGCAACAAGGAGGCTTCATCATGCGCCCCATTCATCACACTAAAGATACCGTCATGATCTTGGACGATATTTCTGAGCTCACTACACCGGCTGAAGGCCCGGTCGTCTCACTCTACCTGCCCACCGAATACAAGCGTTTGCGCACCAATAAAGAGCGCATCGAGATGAAAGACCTCATGAAAGAAGCCAAACATGAGATCGATGCGAACTACGCCATCCAGCCGAACAACAAGATCCTCGTTCACCTTGAAGATGTGATCAACGCTCCCGATGAAGAGATCTGGCTGAACGCAGAGGCTAGTGTAGCGCTCTTCGCTGACAAGGATCATGTCTATATCGCGAACCTCTATCACAAAGTCGATCCGCAGGTGTTCGTCGGCGATAACTGGGAGCTTTCCCCGCTCAAGGGTGATGAATTCCAGCAGTCCAAGTACTACATCTTGGCTGTTTCTGCTGATCGCTTCGGGCTCATCAAGGGGCTCGGCAACTGCCTTAACCGCATCGATGTTGAAGATGAGGGCGTTGCGAAGCAGTTCGGCGAACTCATGCACGATTTCAGCGATGCGCCCGCGCTCGACCACCACATGCTCATGAAGCACCTCAATCCGTATCACGATTATCGCTCGCGCAACGAAGTGTCCAAGATCGAGGCCGAAAAGTTCTACCGCTATATCAACAAAATGGTCCAGGATACTTTGCTTCCCGACAATCCCGATCCTGTCATCCTTGCCTGCTTGCCTGAACATGAGGCTGAATTCCGCAAGATCGCGACCATTCCACATCTGATGGATAAGGGCATCGAGAAGGATCCGGGCAGCATGGATTCGAAGGAGCTCGCCATCGCCGCATGCAAGATCCTCGAAGCGTAACTGCGCGTCATACACATCAACGAGAGCCCTCCCCCGAGGGCTCTTTTTTTTGCTCGACCAACAGAAAGATCTCCTCTATCCCACGCAAGCAGCACGCCTATGGGGCACTTGTAATTACCCGCTTTCGCTGTTCGCTTGCCTATTCAGGCAAGCTCATGCGCTTCGCTCCTTCGGACAACCTATTTATATTGAAGTGAGCGGACTCAGAGTAATTCAAGTACCCCATGGGCTCAGCTGCTTGCTTAGCCACAACCTATTAGCTTATAGGGTCTGGCCGGAGGGGAAGGTATGGACCGCTTGCGCAGCCGCGGTTGGTATCTACGACGTTAACAGTAAGCGAGCAGCTGTAGGGCCATACCTTCGCCGGAGGTCAGGCACTATAAGCGTCTTCCCCTCGTGTCTCGCGCTCGGCGCTGATCGAGCTCATCTTTTAGTGAAGGCGAGCTCTGGTACGTTAAAAGAGATACTTTTCGGCAAGGCGAGCGCGCTTTTCGGGGGTGATGCCGAGCCCTTCCTCGAGGTAAGCATCGAGAGAGCCATACTTCTTCTCGGCTGCTTCGCAGGCTGCATTGAGATACCCAGGCTCAGCGGTCAAGAAGGCGAGCAGTGCCTCATCGCCTTTCTTCAGCAGATGCAAACGCTCGAAATCGCTCGCAGCACGGCGAAGCTTCTTGCGCGCGAAGATGTTCGTAGCAAGATAGTCTTCCATGATCGTCTCAGGCGGCACGCCCAGCGCATGCAAGATGAGCAAGCTCGCCAAACCCGTACGATCCTTCCCCTCTGAGCAGTGCCACAGGATCGAGCCCTCTTCCTGCTCAAGCAAGATATCGAAGAACTGCTTATACGCCTTTACTGCCTCATCTCCCAAAAGCGCCATCGGGTAGATATCGCGCACGACTTTATAGGGGTCTTCCTTCATCTGGCTGAATTCTTTCATGAGCGAACGAATGTCGTGCTCATGCGTGATGCCGATCGCACTTTCCGTGAACACCGGAAGATTCACGAACTTCACCTCGGGCATGCGTGAGGTAGGATCGGGCGACATCTCGCGCTCCTTGTCGGTACGCAGGTCTATCACCGTACGCAATTCGTATTCATCGACGAGCACATGGATATCATGATCGGTGAGCTTCTCGAGCTTGTCGGAACGAATGAGCTTTCGTGAGCGCACGCGCTGACCCGTAACCGTTTCCATGCCGCCCTGATCGCGGGTGTTCTCACTACCCGAAAGCTCGATCAGGCCGTAATCGGTCATACCATCTGCTGGTTTAGTTACTTCCGATTCCATTATTCCCCTCTTCCTTGTGCTTCTTTGTCGAAGCATCTTCGCCTTTCGCGATGACCTCCAGGTATCCTTCTTCATCATAGGGAGCAGCGGGCTCGTTCGTGCCCATCTCCTTTTCTGCCTGCTCTGCTTCAGCAACGATTCTCTTAAGTTGATCCTTGCTCAAGCTCTTCGTCTCTCGGTAGCGATCGCGCACTTCCTGAATGAAATAGCGCACATCACGATCGTCGCTGTCTTCATCGTTATGCGCAAGCTGCGCGAGCAGCGGCTCGATACGCGCCGCAAGATCGGGATCGTTCTTATCGATGAGACCACGCGCCTTTGCCAGCAAACGTACCAGTTCAGCACGGCTCTTGATGATCGTAGAGAGATCGGCCGGCTTGCTCGAGACCTCATGAGCAAGATCGACCAGATGCGTGTCGGAGATGCGAATGGTGATCGACGCGAGCGCCGGCATGAGGAACACCGTCACCGCGCCCGCGCACACGAGCACCGAAGCGATCTCGTTGCTCATCGCGCCCGATTGCTGCGCCACCATCGTGACCGCCACGATGATCGGCAGCGCCGTAGTGCAATAGAGCGCTACCGTGATGCGCGCGCTGCGGCTCAGATCGCGCTTGCGCTTGCCCGTAGAAAGCGCGATGAAAACGGGAAGCGCGCGAATGAGCAGGAGCAACACGATGAAGAACACGAGCAGAAGCGGCCTGTCGCCCACCGCGTGGATGTCGATATTGCTCCCGGAGACGATGAAGAAGAGCGGGATGAAGAAGCCGAACGCAAGACCATCGAGCTTGGTCTCGAGGCTCTTGCTCCCCCGCGGAATGATGTAGCGCAAGATGAAGCCTGCCGCGAACGCGCCGAGCACGATATCGAGATTGAACACCGCCGAGAGCGCGGTGAGCGTGACCATGAGCAGCACGGTCGCACGCACCACAGTCTGCTGAGTGGTTTCAGCCCCTTCCTGAACCGCCGTTGAAATGCGATCCCAATTCTTCAGGCGCGAAGAAAGGATCGCGACCGCCACCGCGATGAGCGCGAACATCACCAGGATGATCACGCTCTGAATGGTCGTGCGCGTTGAAAGGAGCAGCGCCATAGCAATGACCGGGCACAATTCGCCCCAAGTGCCATACGAGAGCACCGCATTGCCAATGGGGGTATCCATGAGATTGCGCTCTTTCAGGATGGGAAGCAGCGTGCCGAGTGCGGTGGTGGTGAGCGCGATGACCACCGCAAGCCCATCGATGCCATCGAGCGAGAACTCTGGCCACGCCCATACTACCAACACCGCGATTGCGAACGTGAAGATCCAGGTAACGAACCCCCGTTTTCCCTGATAGTTCGAAAGATTCTTCGGATCGATCTCGTAGCCAGCGAGCAGGAACAGAAACCCAAGCCCCAGATCGGAAAGGAGCGAGACCGCATCGCCCACCTGTATCCATCCGAGCAGATGCGGACCGCAAATAACGCCAGCGAACAGCAAGAACACCGTTTCAGGGATAAGCTTGTGCGGGATCGCACGCGCCAGCAAGGGCGTGATGCAGGCAAGGAGCGCGATGACTGCAAGCGATATGAGCTCGGTTTCCATCTTCGTCCTTCCCTCGTGAAGTTCCATTGTAATCGAGCACGTGTGAAATGTCGGTTCGAGCTGGCTTGAAGAATCATCCGTAACGCAATTGATGCCGAGTTGTGAGGTTGTCATGGTTTACGCGATGCAGAAGAACTGTCACGATTGAATCATGCTCGTTCAGTCTGCCTTCAACGAGGTCTTCGCATGTCATGGCTTTCCAACATAGATAAGAAACAACTAGTGCTCCACGTATTCTTCATCTGCCTGGTGGGCGTGGTTTCGGCCTTCACCTCGATCGTGCTGTGCATCTGCGTCAATACGTCCTATCGCCTGAACCAAGAGTACTCATGGCTCGTGTTCTTGCTCCCCGTGCTCGGCATCGTGACCCTTGCTTTCTATAAAGCGATGAAGCTCTCGTACTTCTACTCGACTGACGATATGGTCATGGAAATGCGCGAGAACAAACCTGTTTCCCCCACGCTTGCACCCGCCATTCTCGTTGGCACCTGCCTCTCGACGCTCGGCGGCGGTGCGGTCGGTAAGGAATCGAGCGCGTTTCAGATGGGCGCCTCGATCGGCGAGACGTTAAGCCGCGCCTTCAAGCTCAAGAACGTCTTCAAGAACAAGCAGGATCGCAACGTCTATGGCTATGCTGCGCTCATGGGCATGTCGGCCACCTTCAGCGCGCTGTTCTTCGCACCCCTTGGAGCGGTGTTCCTCGTCTTCGAGCTCACACACTTCAAGACCTTCAGCCCTGCGCGCTTCATCGCGCTGCTCGTTTCGGCGTTCATCGCCGCTTCGATCGCTTACCCGTTCGGTATCGGCGATATCATTCCCCGTGTTGCCATCCCCGGCGTTACCCCCGATCTTATGCTGCAAGTCGTGCTCATCGGCACGCTTGGTGGCATCCTGGGGCGCTTCTTCGGCGCAAGCCTCGCAGCGGTGCGCGCGTGGGAGCGCAAGCGTTTGAACCATCCCTATATCTCGGTACTTGTCGTCGGCATCGGCATCACGATCCTTGTCGTGGCTTTTGGCCTGCAGAGCTTCGAAGGCGGCGGCATGAACCTCTTGAAGCAAGCTGCATCGGGATCGATCGGCACGTGGGATTTCGCCATCAAGGCAGGGCTCGTATTTCTTGCGCTCGGATCGGGCTTCAAGGGCGGCGAGATCATGCCCACCCTTGTCATCGGCGGTTTGCTCGGATGTTCGCTCGGACAGCTCATCAATGTCGATCCCGCATTCGCGACCGCTATCGGGGTCATGACGTTCTTCGCCGGTATGACGCGCTGCCCTATCGCTGCCTTCTTCCTTGGCTTTGAGGTGTTCGGTGTCGAGATCATCCCGTTCCTGGCGGTGAGCCTCATCTTCGCCTACGGAGCAAGCCATGATTCCGGCTACTACGGCAAGGGTATCAGGCTCAACTTCCACAGTGCACGCCGCAGGCAGCGCCTCGCAAAGCAGTTCATCGAGAACGCGGGCGATGTCGATTCAGCCTTGGCGAAACTAGAGGAACAGGCGAACGAGTTCGCCACCGAAAAAGAGCAGGCCGCACGCAAAGAAGCACGAGGCAGCACACAAGCGAGCGATCCCACTGCCAAACCGCCCAACGATGCTGCGCCTCATTCATGATCGTTTTCAGATTGTCCTAAAATGGTACGCGTTGAGCACCCATCCCTTCCAAAGAACCCAACAAGAAAGGAAGCTCCTATGACCACCCTTTTCGTCAATGCCTGTGCGCGTGAAGAATCGCGCACGCTCTCTCTTTGCCGCGCCTATCTTGAAGGCAATCCCGCCGTTGAAGAAGTGCGTCTCTTCGAGCGCGACCTTGCGCCTTTCGACTGGAAGATGGTTGAGGAACGGGTAGCGCTCATAGAGAAAGCTGATTGGGGCGATTCTATGTTCGACCTCGCGAAACAGTTCGCCGCCGCAGACGAGATCGTTATCGGTACGCCCTATTGGGACCTTTCGTTTCCCGCTGTCCTGAAGATCTATATCGAACACGTGACTGTCAATGGCATCGTGTTCCACTACACCGAAGAGGGAAGGCCCGAAGGACTCTGCAAAGCGAAGCGCCTTGTGTATATCACCACGTCAGGTGGTCCTTGCTCGTTCGCGAACTACGGGTTCGAATACTTCCAGGGCATCGCGCACATGTTCGGCATCCCTGAAACGCACTTCGTCTCCGCCGAATTGCTCGATGTGATCGGACAAGATGTCGATGCGATCATGAACGATGCACTCGCCCGCGTGCGCGACCTCAAGGAAACGCTCCCCGCACTGTAGACTAGCGCACTTAGCCGCCCCAAGGGGCTCTCGCCTGTGAGGCGTTTGGGCCGATCCGCTTTCGCTGTTCGCTTGCCTTAATGAGGCAAGCTCATGCGCTTCGCTCCTTCGGACAGCCTAATACTAATCAAGTATGCGGACTCAGAATCGCCAAACACCTCGCAGGCTGCGCCCCTTGGGGCAGCACCAACCCCGAAAGACTGGCCTCTTATCTGCATCAGCGGAGAGGACAAGGCAACGAGGTGACTCTTCGCCGACTAAATTCGTTTTAATAAAACCCGAGCGATGCAGCGACGCATGAGCGAAGCAGCATAAGCTGATTCGCGAACAGGGAAGCGGGGAACCTCGTGTCTTACCCTCTCCGCTAGTGTAGATAAGTGGCTCACGATCTTCGCTGGTTGGATATTTCGGTTGGCTGTTTGTCCTCTAGACGCGACTGGATTGCGAAGGATCCATCGACATGGTTTGGAAGCGATGCTCCATGTAGACGTCGTCGTAGTGCTTGTTGAAGAACTCTTCGAGCGGAGTGTTCGGCGCATGCCCTGCTTCACGCAAGTACCAGCAATCGATCGTCTGCACGGTAAGCACCACATCCACCACCATGAACACGAAGCACACAACGGTGAGCGTATAGCGCAGCTTCCACGGAATCTTGTTGATCATCCAAAGCAAGATCGGCAACAAAAACTTCACCCACATCACACCGAGTATGCCCCAGAAGCACATGAACATGAAGTTCGTGCGGCCGTCGATAGAAAGGAACGTTCCCGAATAATCCCAGGCTACGATCCCGAATGCACTTTGCATGATCCAGCTGACCGTGAACTCGAACGCACCGCCGATCAGCGCTGAGATCAAAAAGATCACCGGGATCGGCTTATCGTGGAACCGGTTGAGCGCAACGGTCATGAACAAGCCACCGAAACCATAGATCGGCGAGAATGGTCCGTAAAGCAGTCCTGCGCGATCTTGGTAGGCATGATAAATGGCAAGATGAAACACGGTTTCGATCGCTAGCCCCAGGATGCTGCACACCACGAATATCCAGAACAAGTTGAAGAAATTCAGCGTGATATAGCCCTTCAGAGGCTTTCGGCTATCGACCTTTTTCTCAAACTGAGCACGCTTTTGCGGATCCATCGTGCGCGCTTCTTTTGAAAGATAGCGTTCTTCGGCCAGTTCAGGATCCATATACACCGTAACGACCGCCAAGAAGACCAGTTCGACCACGTAAACGACATGGAACAAGCTCAAGCCGTAGAGCATCATCATCGCGAGGAACGCGCCTAAGATGAGCGCAATGGTGGTTATGGCGAAGCGTTCCCCATTGAGCGTGTTGTTCTTGATGAACCGCACACCCATAGCGACGAAGAGAACGATGGCGGTGATAGCGAGCAGGACGATACCGATTGCTAGGAGCATGCTTTCGGGTCTTTCATGGTGGTTGATATCACCCACTGCATGAGCTGCGAATACGCCGATCAAACACAGCGAGGCCAGCGCGCAGATGATGCTCATTACGCCGAATGCCTTGATGACCTTAGGTGAAAACCCTTGATGAGGAAAATCATCTTGGTTGGTAGGAATCTCGATCTTCCCCCATATATCTTTGAAGCGCATCAAGACCACCTCCTCATTCTTGTGCACGATCAGCCCCTCAACTCTACCACAGGTCAAACCAGGCTTTTCAGGCAGGCATCTTCCCCTGTGGTTTTGTTACCAAATCGCTTAATGCCTGTTCACTCACCTTGACTACAAACATTTGTTCGTATAGGATGGAGCAAGACGAATCGAACAGGTGTACGATGGATATCACGGATAAACTCGAACTTCTTGCAGATGCTGCAAAATACGATGTTGCCTGCACCTCATCGGGCGTAGGTCGCGCCGGACAGAAGGGAAAGCTTGGCAACACGTCTGCTGCAGGGATCTGTCACAGCTTCACGGCCGATGGCCGCTGCATCACGCTATTGAAAGTCCTGCTCAGCAATGCGTGCATCTATAACTGCGCCTACTGCGTCAATCGTATCAGCAACGAAGGTGTCCGCACCACGTTCAAACCGCGCGAATTGGCAGACCTTACCATCAGTTTCTATCGTCGTAACTACATCGAAGGGTTGTTCTTAAGTTCGGGCGTTGTCCGAAGCCCCGATTTCACTACCGAACTCATGATCGAAACGCTGAGCATCTTGCGCGAAGAATACGGCTTCCGCGGTTACATCCATGCGAAGGCTATTCCCGGCACTTCGCCTGAATTACTCGATCAACTCGGGAGGCTCGCCGATCGCATGAGCGTCAATCTTGAGCTCCCTTGCAGAAAAGCTTGCAATTGCTCGCGCCAGATAAGAGCAAGCACGACATCCTCCATCCCATGCGCTTCATCAAGAACGGCATCGAAGAAGCCCGCGACGTCCGCGCTCTTACTGAAAAACGCACAGTCTATTTGAGCAAACGCGAACGATCGATCGCGCGACCTGCCGATACGGAGCGAAGCTTCGTTCCCGCTGGTCAATCAACGCAAATGATCATCGGCGCCACCCCCGAAAGCGATTACCAGATCCTCAATCTTTCTTCAGCGCTCTACCAGAAGTTCTCGCTCAAGCGCGTATTCTTCAGCGCATACCTTCCCGTGAACAACGACAAACGCCTTCCTGCAGGAGATGGCGTTGCGCTCAATCGCGAACACCGCTTGTATCAGGCCGATTGGCTCATGCGGTTCTATCGTTTCGATGTGAACGAGATCATCAATGAAGAAGCGCCCTTCCTCGACTTGGAGGTCGACCCCAAAGCGAATTGGGCGCTCAACCATCTCGATTTCTTCCCTGTTGAGGTGAACAAGGCACCCTACGCAAGCCTTTTGCGCATCCCTGGCATCGGCGTTCGAGGAGCGAAGCTCATCATGAATGCGCGCAAGACTCATGTGCTGCGTGAAGACGAATTGCGCAAGCTTGGCATTGCCTTCAAGCGCGCTCGTTTCTTCATCACGTGCCAGGGGAAGTACCAGGGCGGCACCATTCCGTTCGAGCGTCAGTCGTTGCGTGCTCAACTCGCCGCGCCGATCGACGGCGGTCGCCACGGCAGACGTGCCGCAAAAGTTGCCACTGGGCAGATGAGCCTCTTCGATATGGCGCCCACCCAGAAACTTGCAGGACACCCTGCATCAAGCGGGAAAGATGCGCTGGTCAGCGGTCAGAAAGCACTCAACACAACAAGTCGACCTTATTCCCCTGAGCACGATCTGGGCTGGCGCGCGCTCGATGCTGCCTCGTAGCGAAAGGCCGTGCCATGGATCCCACACCCGATAACATCGCCTACCTCTACGATGGCAGCGTCGAAGGTCTCTTCACTGCCGTGTTCCTAACCTATGCGTACAAGGAGCACCCGTTCGATATCTGTCCGGGCGAACACTATCAGCCACGTATCGGACAAACCACACGCCAGATCGAGACCGATTTCTCGCTCGCCCTTCGCGTTCAGAAGGGCGTGAGCAAGCGCGCGGGGTATAGCGTTGCGAACATCATCAAGACTGCCGCTCTTGCCGATGATCCTCACACTGGAATATCGATCTACCACTTCATCCGTTACTGCATGGATCCGCAAAACGCTCATTTCTTCCAGCAGAACAAAAAAGGAGAGCGCAGTGTCCAGCAGAGATTCACGGGTGCTGGATGCGGACCTGCTTTGTTGAAAGGGTCAGCAGTGCCTGCTGTTCTCGACCCCGTGGTCGAGCCCGTTCTGAAGCTTGAACGCTTCGTGCAAAATGAGCGCCATCATATCCTTGAATTCTTGCGCTTCGAGGAACTTGAAGGCGGCCTTTGGTGTGCGCGCTGCAACCCAAAAGCCTCGGTTGTGCCGCTCATCATGGATTGGTTCGTCGATCGCTTCAATACGCAACCTTTCATCATCTACGATGAGAACCACCGTATCGCGGGTGTGTACGAAGGAAGCGATTGGCACCTTATCAAGACCGATTCGTTCACACCACCCGCACCAACCGCAAATGAACTCAAGATGCAAGAAGCATGGAAACGCTTCTACCACACGCTGAATATCGAAGCTCGCTACCATCCTGAGCTTCGTCGGCAATTCATGCCCAAGCGGTTTTGGAAAAATATCACCGAGGTCAGGGATATGGCACCCGCCTAACGAATCTTAGTGCTTTATCTAAGCAAAGTGGCACGGTTTGACGTATCATGCTCTAATCACGAAAACCAGGCGGGCATCCTGCTCGCCTTTGTTTATTCGGTATATGAAAAGGGAGTAACTATGTCACGCGTTTACAACTTCTCTGCTGGCCCGGCAGTGCTGCCCGAAGAAGTGCTTCAGGAAGCCGCCGATGAAATGCTCGATTACCGCGGATGCGGCATGTCAGTCATGGAGATGAGTCATCGCTCGAAGACGTTCGCCCAGATCATCGAAGAGGCCGAAAGCGATCTGCGCGATCTCTTAAGCATCCCCGATGAATACGCCGTGCTCTTCTTGCAGGGTGGTGCTTCTCAGCAATTCGCGGCTATCCCCATGAACATGATGCTCGATGGCAAGGCAGACTACATCGTTTCTGGCTCTTGGTCGAAGAAGGCATTCAAGGAGGCTCAGCTCTTTGGCGATGCGCAGTGCATCGCGTCGAGCGAAGATGGCAACTTCTCCTACATTCCCGATTGCTCCGACCTTCCCATCCGAGAAGATGCGGATTACGTTTACATCTGCGAGAACGAAACCATCTATGGCACAAAATACCATGAACTGCCTAACACCAAGGGCAAAGTGCTCGTTGCTGATGTTTCTTCTTGCTTCCTTTCTGAACCTGCTGATATCACCAAATACGGCGTGATGTATGGCGGCGTACAGAAGAACATCGGCCCAGCTGGTGTTGCGATCGATATCATCCGCAAGGACCTGATCAAGGAAGAAACGCTTCCGAACACGCCCACCATGCTGAAGTGGAAGACCCAATACGATAACGATTCGCTCTACAATACTCCGCCCGCTTACGGCATCTATATCTGCGGCAAGGTATTCAAATGGCTCAAGAAGATGGGCGGTCTTGAGGTAATGGGCGAGCGCAATCGTGAAAAAGCGCAGATCCTCTACGATTTCCTCGATCAGTCCGATCTGTTCATGGGCACTGCGCGCCGCGAAGATCGCTCCATCATGAACGTTCCGTTCATCACGGGCGATCCGAAGCTCGATGAGCTCTTCGTCGCTGAAGCGAAGAAGCACGGCATCGAGAGCATCAAGGGCCACCGCACCGTGGGCGGCATGCGTGCGAGCATCTACAACGCTATGCCGAAAGCAGGTGTTGAAGCTCTCGTCGCCTTCATGAAGGAGTTCGAGCTCGAACATAAATAAGCATCGACCTGCTTAGGTACGAACGAAGGCCGGCTGTTCTGCAGTCGGCCTTCTTGTTCTAAGACGACAAACGACCCAGTCGTTCGTCACCTTAACGGTTGCGGTTTCTGCGGTAAATGTCGATAGCGATCCAAAGCGAAAGGATGATCGCAATAACGAATTCGATGAACGCGAGGATGGGCATGCCGAAGATATGGGATTCGTCGATCGCGAACGTGAGCAATGCTGCACTGATCAAAAGACCAGCGATGATCAAGCCGATGGTCAAACGATTCAAGATACGTGATATCTTCATCATGGGTTCAGCCGAGCCAAGCATCTCCATGTTCACCTTAAGCTGACCACGCGAGAGCAACTGCATGGTATCGCCTGCGTATTCTGCGGCACGCAGTGCTCCGCGACTTGCACCATTCACGGCAACGAGCAATTCTTTAACAGTATCCTTAAGATCATCGGACGTTTCCCTTGTGCGCTTGATATGCTTGTTGATGATGTCGACCATGTTGAACGAGCCCACGTATTCGAGCAGCGTGCCCTCCATGGTCACCAGACCGCGTGAAACCATGGTCACCGACGAAGGCAACGTTACCTTCGTTTGGCGCGTTACATTCAAGATGTCGCCCAAGAACTGACCGATATCGATGCTCTCAACTTCGGCGGTGCCATACCGGTCCAAGATGACATCGAGCTCCGCAAGCAGGTGAGGCTGATCGATCGCAGCAAGATCGCGTGCGATCGAAAATGACATGAGCGCATCCATGAGAGCGCTTGCGCTACGCAAACCTACCGCTTCGACTGCCTTTTCGAAGCCCAAACGATCGCGTGTGCTCAAACGTCCCATCAATCCCAAGTCGAGATACACGATCTGTCCGCCATAGATAACGATATTGCCTGGATGCGGATCGGCATGGAAAAAACCGTCTTGCAATATCTGCTTGGCATAGTTCTCGAGCATCTTGTCACCGATCTCATCAAGATCGTAGCCTTGTTCAAGAAGCTTGTTCGTATTGCGGATGGAGATGCCGTCGATATACTCCATGACGAGCACCTCTTCGCGACAGTATTGCATGTAGGGCTTCGGTGCACGCACATAGACGATGTCAGCATTGAGCCGATTGAATTCATCGAGGTTGCGCGCTTCATTCAAAAAGTCAGTCTCTTCGAGGAAGGTGACCCACAACTCCTCGACCACATCGCGCAGATCGACCATCTGAGCGTCCTTCATATAATGTGAGAGACGACGGGCAAGGCTGCGCATCACATCGATATCTTGTGCCATGGTGGCGCGCACGCCAGGACGCTGCACCTTAATGGCAACCTCTTCACCCGTGATGAGCGTTGCGCGATGAACTTGCGCCAGCGATGCGCTGCCAAGCGGATGCGGATCGATCGAGGCGAATATCTTCTCACGATCGATCCCATAGATCGCATCGAGTGCAATGAGCACCGTCTCGAACGGCATGGGCTCGCATTCTTGCTGAAGCTGAGAGAGCGCCTTGCAATAAGCATGGGGTAGTATCTCGGAACGCGTCGAGAGGGTTTGTCCAACCTTGATGAAACTTGGGCCCAGATCTTCAAAGAGCGCACGCAATTCTTCAGGGGTGAACCCTTGCAAGAAATTATGCTTGCGCAGAATATGAACGATCTCGTGGACGCGTTTCACGCGCACGCTGCGACTGAGGCCAAACTGATCTTCGGGATCAACATCAGCTCGCGCCGTAAGAAAATGCCGCAGAAACGTGTTCTCTGTCACCACGATCCCCCTTCTTCTTCCTGCTGTTATTGTAGCGCGAATGAAACACGCGCGCTTTTAGATTGCAAACTCGTAAGCAAGCAGGGCACGAGCCTGTGAACGAACCAAAATGAAAAGCGTATGGACCGCTAGTTCGATCCATACGCTTTTCTCCTGCACGCTTCACTGGCGCCCCCGCGCCTCACGTGCTGGTTTTAGCATGAGCAGCACTTTCGAATGCCTTTCGCGCGCCTGCCCCCACAGATGCACGAACACTCGATAGCGTGCTATTCGGCGGCGTCCTTAACTGCAGCTGCTGCGGCATCATCAGTGACCTTGTTCGCGAGTTCGTTTACCTTTGCAACGAAGTCTGCACGCTGTTCAGGGGTCATAGCTTGAAGCTGCGCAGCAAGTGCTTCATCACGCATCTGGCCAAAAGCGTCATTCGCCTTATGCTTGAGCTCGGTGTTGAGCTCTTTTCCCTGCTCAACCGTAAGCTCTCCTTTTTCGATGAGATTGTTCACGAGCTCGTTGGCGCGCTCGCCGCCATAGGCTAGTGCACCCACACCCGCGAGAAAAATATCTTTGAACCCATCACGAATATCTGCCATGAGAGGCACCACCCTTCTTTTCCTGTGATTACTTGCATTTCCTGCGCATATTAGTGTAGCTGCTTTTCAGCCCCGTGCTTCAGGCTTTGTTAGAAATGAGCAAACCGTAACCGGTGTGTAATTTTTATCGTCTCCGAACATGCAACCCTTTAGCGGAATAAAGTGCCCTTCTGACGCTTAACTGCCCACTTCAAAGTTCGCACGCGATCGAGTTTTAATAGACTCGACCTAGTTGAGATTTTCGAACCTCGGCTCGTTATTCATCTTTTTGGGATAGGAGAAGGTCCATGGGATTTCTCGAAGGTAAGACCGCTATCATCACTGGCGGCGGCCGCGCTGTTTTGAAGGACGGTTCATGCGGTTCGATCGGCTATGGCATTGCTACCGCATACGCAAAAGAAGGCGCAAACCTGGTCATCACTGGGCGTAACGTCCAGAAGCTCGAAGATGCGAAAGAGGAACTCGAGCGCCTCTACGGCATCAAGGTGCTTCCGATCCAAGCAGACGTGAGCGCTGGCAATGACAACGCTGCAACCGTGCAGAACGTCATCGATAAGACCATCGAAGAATTCGGCCGCATCGATGTGCTCATCAACAACGCACAGGCTTCTGCTTCAGGCGTTTCCCTTGCTGAGCACACGACCGACCAGTTCGATCTGGCAATCTATTCTGGACTTTATGCTGCGTTCTACTACATGCAGGCATGCTATCCGCACCTGAAAGAAACCAAGGGCACCGTTATCAACTTCGCCTCTGGAGCCGGCCTTTTCGGCAACGTTGGCCAGTGTTCCTACGCCGCTGCAAAAGAAGGCATTCGTGGCCTCACGCGCGTCGCGGCCAATGAATGGGGCGCCGATGACATCAATGTGAACGTTATCTGCCCACTCGCTTGGACCGCACAGCTCGAGAACTTCGCTGAGGCTTACCCCGACGCGTTCGAGGCGAACGTCCATATGCCTCCGATGGGCCACTATGGCAACGTTGAGACCGAGATCGGTCGCCCCTGCGTTCAGCTCGCATCGCCCGACTTCAAGTTCATGTCCGGCGAGACCATCACGTTGGAAGGTGGTATGGGCCTGCGCCCCTAGTTCGCGCTGACAACTCCGCTTTATCGAGCCCGATGTGCCTTGCATGTCGGGCTCTTTGTTTCAAACGATTTACAATTCGCGAGCTTCACGTATTTCGATGCTATCGTTATGCCACTTGCAAAAAATATCTGATCGAAAGAGGTCTACTATGGGAAAGCTCGAAGGGAAAGTCGCTATCGTCACCGGCGGCACGCGTGGCATCGGATTCGGCATCGTAGAGAAATTCCTTGCTGAAGGCGCGAAGGTCGCACTGTTCGGATCACGCCAAGAAACCGTTGATGCGGCGCTCGAAAAGATCAAGCAAAACGATCCTGAAGCTCCGGTTATGGGCCTTCATCCTGCCCTTACCGACCCTGATGAGATCGCAGCTGCCTTCAAGAGCGTGGTCGATACGTTCGGTTCGCTCGACATCCTGGCGAACAATGCTGGCACCGATTCACGCACCAAGCTGGTCGACTACAC
>CABQIW010000013.1 GCA_902464295.1 uncultured Eggerthella sp. | reverse complement strand
ATAGCAGAGCACCGAGGTGCCATCCATCTGCTCGATCTCATCGGGCGTGTAGCCATAGGCCTCCATGATGCGTGCGGTGTCATACCCGATCGGGCGGCTCTTCCTGAGCACGGGATCTCCCATCGATTCGAAGCGGATCGGAGAGGTAGGCAGGACCTTCTCGCCGAAGGCGTCGTAGTGGACGGAGCGCAGGATGTCGTTTGCATAGGCCTCTTCATCGTTCAAGATGTCCTGGGCCTGATAGAGACGCTGGTAGGGGAAGTCGTTCTCCTTGAAGATGCGCTCCCAATAGTCCCAATCCTGGGTGGCGAACTGGTCCTCCAAGATCTTCACGACCTCGGTGTTGATGCCGCGTCCATCGTTGATCACCGCAGAGCGGTTGTAGCGCTCGTCACCGATGAGGTCATCGAGGCCGATCGAGCGCATGACATGGTCGTAGAAGATGTCGTAGCTGCCGTAGCAGATCATGAACCACACATCGTCCTTGGTGCGGTAGGAGTTGTTCGTCGGGCAGGTGACGTTATAGCGAGACTTCGGCCATTTATCGCCGAACTGGGTGGAGGCGAGCATGATCTGCATCGCCCAGAGCGCGCAGTGGTACAGGTTCACCGTCACCTTGTCGCCCTCCCCGGTGCGATCCTTGCGCACGAGAGCGCCGAGCACGCCTGCGGTAAGGGCCATCGAGGCGTTCCAATCCCCGATCGCTGCCGGCCAGTTGATGGGCTGGAAGTTATCGGCTTGCGGCAACGAGGCGAAGAAGCCGCCGCGCGCACCGTAGGCCGTGGTGTCGAATCCCTTGCTGTCGCGCTCAGGACCGTATTCCCCATAGCCGCGCATCTGCGCCCAGACGAGGTGAGGATGGCGTGCATGCACCGCTTCGTAGTCGAGTCCGAGCTTCTTTAAGGCGTTGTCGCGGAAGCTCGTGATCATGACATCGGCATCCGCTAGGAGCTTCTCGACAAACGCCGCACCCTCCGGGTCCTTCAGGTTCACGCTCAAGAAGTCCTTGTTCATGGATGCCAGGTCGAACGCAGGATCGTCGATATCGGTCTTCTGCATGCCGAACCCCGGGCCATTGGTGCGATACTCATCGCCTGTGAACGGTTCGATCTTGTAGATGGTCGCTCCCATCTCGCCTAAGATGCGCGGACATGCTGGAGCTGCCACGTACCCGGTGAGCTCGACGACCTTGATGCCTTCCAAACCTTTCATAGAACCTCCTCGTTCAACGCCCCTCGGGCACTCGTTTGGTGTGCTCGATTTCAAAACACGTTCGGTTTATCATTCAGGCAAGTGGTATATACTTGCCTTTCCTGTAGTTCGTTGATTGGATACGTGAGGTTCGGCGCCATGAATTTAGCTCATCTGTACTACTTCAAAGCACTCGCGGAAACTAAGAACCGCCGTCAGACGGCACAATCCCTTTCCATCACTCAGCCAACGCTTTCTCAAGCGATCAGCAAGCTTGAGGCTGAGCTGGGCGTTGCGCTCTTCAAGAAGAGTCGATCCGGTGTTTACCTCACGGAAGAAGGGGCCGCTTTTTATCAGTACGTCGCAACCTCATTGAAGTTCCTCGATAATGGTGTGAGCTTCATTCAGAAGAAGAAATCCGATCAAGTTCGCACTATTAACATTGGAGCGGTCTTTTCAGCGCAGAACCAGGATTGGTCGAAGATACTGTATGAATTCAGGCGCATAACCCATGGGAATATACAACTGAACATCATCCAATCAACCACACCCGACCTGCTCAATAGACTTAAGAATGGAACGGTTGATGTTGCCTTTGCGGGACCGGTTGGAGAAGACCCCGAGCTGATCTTCTACCCTGTTTGGACACAATCGGTCGCTCTTTTAGCTAATCATGATCATCCGTTGAGCAAACGAAGTTCGATCTCTTTGACCGAACTGAAAGACCAGCACATCGTTTCGTACAGCTTGCAAGGTCCTTTGGGCCCTAGTGTTACTGCTTTACTTCAAGATCACGATCTTCCCGTTGAATGCTTGTATTCGGATGAAATAACCTTGGCATCTATTGTTTCTGCAAATCCTGATGTTCTTGCAATAGCCTGTCATTCGTGGCTTCTCGATGCGTACCAGCATGAACTGGTCTGTCTACCGATCGATGAAGCTCCTGACGAGTTTCGTCAACTGTATCTCTGCTACTGCTCGAATATCGAACGTACAGAAACCATCAATACGTTCATTCAGATCACGAAATCCCTTTGGTAGCGCTTTAAGATATCCCCTCCTTCGCGCTATCAAAGCAAACAGCCCCTTCTTGTTCCCCCTCCTTTTCCTTATCCAATCCAAATAGTTGTGTGGAAACTGTGAACAGTCCCGACACATTTGAGCTTAGAAAAAAAAAAAATCAAGTCCATGAGGTTTTTCTAAATTTGAAAAGGTTATTCAATTCCCGTTAATTTATGGCGCAATTTTTAGAAGTTTTCTCCACAGATTCTTTTGTTTGTGTAATAACATCGCGATTTTGTAAAGTAAATTTACGTTCCTCAAACGCTTTGTTTCATACTTATATGCGACATTTTTCGCAATATGTCATATCTGCATGATGGAGAATCTATGGGAACAAAATAAAAAGGCCCCGACATACCTGTCGGAGCCTTTTGCTTGCCTGTGGCCGCTATCTTCGCGATCCTAAATTTGAGCAGTTTGCTTTTGCAGCAAGGCGTTAATCCCTCTTCGAGCGCGGCCCGTAGCTGGGGACGAACACCGATTCGGGCATCTCTTCGCCGCCATAGCAGAGCACCGAGGTGCCATCCATCTGCTCGATCTCATCGGGCGTGTAGCCATAGGCCTCCATGATGCGTGCGGTGTCATACCCGATCGGGCGGCTCTTCCTGAGCACGGGATCTCCCATCGATTCGAAGCGGATCGGAGAGGTAGGCAGGACCTTCTCGCCGAAGGCGTCGTAGTGGACGGAGCGCAGGATGTCGTTTGCATAGGCCTCTTCATCGTTCAAGATGTCCTGGGCCTGATAGAGACGCTGGTAGGGGAAGTCGTTCTCCTTGAAGATGCGCTCCCAATAGTCCCAATCCTGGGTGGCGAACTGGTCCTCCAAGATCTTCACGACCTCGGTGTTGATGCCGCGTCCATCGTTGATCACCGCAGAGCGGTTGTAGCGCTCGTCACCGATGAGGTCATCGAGGCCGATCGAGCGCATGACATGGTCGTAGAAGATGTCGTAGCTGCCGTAGCAGATCATGAACCACACATCGTCCTTGGTGCGGTAGGAGTTGTTCGTCGGGCAGGTGACGTTATAGCGAGACTTCGGCCATTTATCGCCGAACTGGGTGGAGGCGAGCATGATCTGCATCGCCCAGAGCGCGCAGTGGTACAGGTTCACCGTCACCTTGTCGCCCTCCCCGGTGCGATCCTTGCGCACGAGAGCGCCGAGCACGCCTGCGGTAAGGGCCATCGAGGCGTTCCAATCCCCGATCGCTGCCGGCCAGTTGATGGGCTGGAAGTTATCGGCTTGCGGCAACGAGGCGAAGAAGCCGCCGCGCGCACCGTAGGCCGTGGTGTCGAATCCCTTGCTGTCGCGCTCAGGACCGTATTCCCCATAGCCGCGCATCTGCGCCCAGACGAGGTGAGGATGGCGTGCATGCACCGCTTCGTAGTCGAGTCCGAGCTTCTTTAAGGCGTTGTCGCGGAAGCTCGTGATCATGACATCGGCATCCGCTAGGAGCTTCTCGACAAACGCCGCACCCTCCGGGTCCTTCAGGTTCACGCTCAAGAAGTCCTTGTTCATGGATGCCAGGTCGAACGCAGGATCGTCGATATCGGTCTTCTGCATGCCGAACCCCGGGCCATTGGTGCGATACTCATCGCCTGTGAACGGTTCGATCTTGTAGATGGTCGCTCCCATCTCGCCTAAGATGCGCGGACATGCTGGAGCTGCCACGTACCCGGTGAGCTCGACGACCTTGATGCCTTCCAAACCTTTCATGCACTCCCCTTTTCCTTCATAAACTGCTTCACGCTCGCACGCGACGCCTGCTTCAGCACGCGCGATCGCGTTTGCAGCATTGCCTGTTCGTATCACTTGTCATAGCCCAAGACTAACAAAAGACCCGACGCACAGGCCGGGTCTTTTGCATTTTTATGTTGTTCGCTACGGCGAATGCGTTGTGCAAACGTACGCGGCAAAAACGTAAGAAGAAATGGCTTAGAGGTTGTTCGTGATAACGTACTTCTCGGGATGAGCCTTGACCTCTTCGCGGTTCTTCGGGTTCATCTTCTGCATGCCCCAGTAAGCGTCCTGGGTGTTCGCAGCGAGAACCTGGTTGCGGTTCTCCATCTTGACCTGGTCGGCAAGTGAGAGACCGTCGAGCGAGCTCTGGAGTGCTTCCTTGGTAAGACGCAGACCGAACGGAGAAGTCTCGCGGCAGATTTCCTCAGCCAGCTTGACTGCTTCTTCCACAACTTCCTCATCCGGAACGACCTTGACTGCATAGCCCCACTCAGCGAGGGTCTCAGCCTTGAAGCGGCGCGGGTTCATGAGGATCTCGCAAGCACGTGCATAGCCGACGATCTTCGGGAGATAGAACGAACCGGACATGTCGGTGCCGGTGTAACCGATGGAGAGGTAACCAGCGTTCATCTTGAAGGATTCGCCGAGGATACGCATATCGCAAGCAGTAGCGATGGAAAGACCGCCACCAACAGCGAAGCCCTTGAGAGCGCCGATGATGGGCTGCTCGCACTTAGCCATGTTGAGCACCTGATCGGAGCACATGCGCTGCATGACATAGAAGTCACGCTGGATGCGGCCCATGTCCTCAGGAGGATCGAGGAACAGGTCGTTCAGGTTGAAGCCAGCGCAGAAGGACTTGCCTTCGCCGGTGAGAACGATAACGCGGCAATCCTTGTCATAGCGAACGAGGTTCAGGAAGTCGTTGAACTCTGCCATCTGCTCGTAGGACATTGCATTGAGGTTACCTGGATCGTTGAAAGAGCAGATGTAGACCGGACCGCGCTGTTCGATCGTCAGCTTCTCATACTTATCGTAGGTAAACTCTGGCAAGTGATATGCCTCTTGGTAAACGCTCATACGTTACCCCTTCCATTTCTGAAACTAATAGTTTTAGCGTTTATTCATCGTAGTTTTCTATGTTTGGCTTGTCAATAAACAATCGCCGCGACTTGGGGAAAATTCGCACATTTCGCCTTATCAAGTGCAAAGACACGTGTGAAGCGCGCGCTCGTTGCTAAGCAATCGACGAATCGAAGCTTTAAGACCGAAAAATCAGGCAAACTCTAGTAAAGTAAAGACCTACCATTTTTCATACTCGTTCGAACAGGATCGCTCTATGACTCAACTCAAGAAGCGCACCGTTGCTCTTATTTTCCTGCTTGCGTTCGCACTGTGCTTGCTCTGCGCGTGCTCGCAAAGCAAGGAAGTGAAATTCGGCACCGGCAACAACGAAGGCATGTACTATCAATTCGGCTCGCTTTTGGCTGATGAGAGCCAGAACGAAGCAGAGGTGCCCACGATCACCGTCGAAACCACTGCAGGCTCGAGCGCGAACCTTCGCTTGCTCTCGCAGGGCTTCCTCGATATGGCGATCGTACAGGCTGACACCTTGAACGATGCCTACAACGGCACAGGCTTCTTCTCGAATTCAGGTGCCTATACGGGCTATAGCGCCGTAGCAGGGGTCTACACCGAAGCGTGCCAGATCATCGTTCCTGCCGACAGCCCGATCGAATCGATCGAGGACCTTGCGGGCAAGACCGTAAGCTTGGGCGAACGTGAATCGGGTGTGCTGCAAAATGCGCTCCAAGTGCTCGATGCCTACAACCTTCAAGAAAGCGATTTCACCCCTGAATACTTGAGCTTCTCCGAATCTGCTCAGGCGATGAAAGAGGGCAAGATCGATGCCGCCTTCATCACGGCCGCTATCCCTACCCCAGCGGTCACCAACCTGGCCGATAGCATCGGCGTGCGCGTGCTCTCGATCGACCCGTTCGCGGTGAATGTGCTCACCAAGCGTCACAGCTACTACACGCCTTGCACGATCCCTGCCAACACCTACGCAGGACAGAGCGAAGCGGCACAAACGGTGGGTGTGCGTGCTGTGGTCGTAGCGCGCAACGATATGCCTGAAGACCAGGTGAAGAGCATCATGCAACTTCTTTTCAACGGGCAGATTCCCTTCGCGGAAAAGCTGAAGAGCTCGATGCAACCCACCCTTGAAGAGGCAACGGAAGGCATTCCCATCGCGTTCCATCCTGGAGCGGCTGCCTATTATGCCGACAACGACATCACGGTGGATGTGATGAATTCCTCCGATGAAGGAAAGAGCGTCAGCGGAGGACAAGACGACTAGCAGGCAACGCGCAGGCGTGTATCACGCGCGCATGCAGAGCGCTTGGCATATGCGCCTGCCTATCTGATAGACCTGATGGAAGACTCGTTATAAGGATCAGCCTATGGCTCAAGTTTCTCTCGATATGTATCAAACACTTGCGATCGCTGTTGTGGCGCTGCTCATCGGTGCTTGGCTCAAGACCAAGATCAAGGTGCTCGACCGCCTCTGCATCCCTTCTCCAGTAGTAGGCGGCCTGCTCTTCTCGATCATCACGTGCGTGCTCTACGCTGCCAGCATCATTGACTTCAAATGGGACGATACCCTTAAGAACGTCTGCATGGTGATCTTCTTCACCTCGGTCGGTTTCCAAGCGAACGTGAAGGTGCTGAAGAGCGGCGGAAAAGCGCTGATCGTTCTCTTGTTCTGCGTGCTCTTCCTTATCGAAGCGCAGGACGTGATCGCCGTTGCGGTCTCGAATGTGATCGGCGTTGACCCGCTCATCGGCCTTGCAACGGGCTCCATTTCCATGGTTGGTGGCCACGGCACAGCGGGTGCGTTCGGCCCTGTGCTCGAAGACATGGGAGTAACGGGAGCCACCACCGTTGCCACCGCGGCAGCAACGTTCGGTCTGGTTGCCGGCTCGCTCATCGGCGGTCCTTTGGGCAATAACCTTATCAAGAAGAAGGATCTTCTGAAGACCCGCGTGATGGGCACCGACGATCTGCTCGTTGAAGAAGAGGAGAAGCACCATCGCTCGATCTCCCAATATGCACCGGCAGCCTACCAGCTCGCCATCGCGATGGGCATCGGCACGCTCGTTTCCTACCTACTCTCGCTTACCGGCATGACCTTCCCGATCTACATCGGCGCTATGATCGTTGCCGCCATCATGCGCAACATCGGCGAATACACGGGCAAGATCGACATCCGCATCGGCGAGATCAACGACCTGGGCGGTATCTGTCTTTCGCTGTTCCTCGGTATTGCGATGATCACGCTCAAGCTCTGGCAGCTGGCTGACCTGGCACTTCCGATGATCATCCTGCTCGCTTGCCAATTCGTCTTCATGGTACTCTACGCGCGCTTCGTCATCTTCAACGCGATGGGGCGCGACTACGATGCGGCCGTGCTCACAGCTGGCAGCTGCGGTTTTGGCATGGGTGCAACGCCGAACGCCATGGCGAATATGCAGGTTCTGACCGATAAATATGGACCTTCTGTTAAGGCCTTCCTCTTGATCCCGCTCATCGGTAGTATGTTCGCAGACTTCATGAACAGCTTGAGCATTACGCTCTTCATCAACTTGATATAGAGGATGGTTAGCAATGACTGAAGAACAAACGAAACGATCATCTGAATCTGTGCCTGAAGGGCATGTGCACGAGGTCTATACCGACCATGTTGCCGTACCTGAAGTGCGTACGGGCAAAGTTGACCTTGAGGGCGATTTCCATAAGGATCAAGCGCGCCCCCATAAAAGCAGCATCAGCTTCGACACTGTGGCCGTGCCGGAATACCACACGGGAAAATGCCCTGAGTGGGATCCCGATTGCGAAGAGAAGCACGAGCATAAGCACCACGGGATGCTAGCAGATCTGACGCGCACGCTCTTCAACGGAACGCCGGACAAATAAGGCGAACACTGAGCATTGCAACGCGCGTCACTGCGCAAGCTGCGCACAACTCAAATGAAAAGGGGCTGAAGAGCCCCTTTTTTGTGTCTGCCTGGGCCTGTGCTAGTGTGCTAGAGCGCTTTGATGACCGCTTCGACGGAATCCTTCGCATCACCCAAGAGCATGTCGGTGTTCTCGTTATAGAACAGCGGATTCTCCACGCCCGCGTATCCTGCATTGCCGATCGAACGCTTCGAAACGATGACCTTCTTCGCATCCCACACATGCATGACCGGCATGCCCGCGATCGGTGAATTAGCATCGGTCGCGGCAGAAGGATTGACCGTATCGTTCGCGCCGATGACGAGCACCACATCGACATCGCCGAAATCGTCGTTGATCTCGTCCATCTCGTACACGTTGTCGTAAGGGACCTTCGCTTCTGCTAAGAGCACGTTCATATGGCCGGGCATACGTCCCGCAACAGGATGGATAGCGAACTTCACATCCACACCTTGATCGATGAGCTTACGAGTGAGCTCAGCCACTGGGAATTGCGCTTGCGCGACCGCCATGCCATAGCCAGGAGAAACGACCACGCGCTTTGCCGCCTTCAGCATATCCGCAACCTGCTGGGGACTTACTTCGGTGTGCGTACGACCCTCGAGCGAGGATGCCTGCGACGAAGAGGACACCGCACCATCGCTGCCGAATCCACCCAAGATGACCGAAACGAACGAACGATTCATGCCTTGACACATGATGTAGGAGAGGTAGGCACCGGAAGAGCCGACAAGTGCACCCGTGATGATGAGCAGGTCGTTTCCGAGCGTGAAGCCTGCCATGGCCGCCGCCCAACCCGAATAAGAATTGAGCATCGAGATGACCACGGGCATATCGCCACCACCGATAGCGAGCACAAGGTGCGCACCAAGAATGAGCGAGATGATCGTGAGGATGACGAGCGGCAAGGTGCCTGCGGCGATGCCTTCGGTAGCTACGAACCAGCCGATACACACGACGCAAACGATGACCATGATGAGATTCAATAGATTGCGTCCAGGAAGCGTGAGGGGTTTGCCCGAGATGCGCGCGGAAAGCTTCAAGTTCGCGATGATCGAACCCGTGAAGGTGACTGCACCGATGAACACCGCAATGCCCACTTCACCCATGTGGAAGGCGCCATCGTAAGAGCCATCGCCAGGGGTCATGAGGAAGGAATTGATGCCTACGAGCACCGCGGCGGCACCGACGAACGAATGGAGCAATGCCACCAGTTCGGGCATGGCCGTCATCTGGACACGACGTGCTTTCCAGACACCGATAGCTGCGCCGATGAGCATAGCCACGATGATGAGCCCAACGGTATAGGCGGGGAATTGGAAGCCTTCGATGGTGGTTGCAACGATGACGATAGCGAGCGCCACCACCATGCCGATGATGCCGAGCACGTTGCCGCGCATCGCGCTCTTCTGCTTGGAAAGTCCTGCGAGCGCAAGGATGAACAAGAGCGCCGCAACGATATAGGCGAGCGACTGCCCGCGTGAGAGCACATCTTGAACAGCGTTTACCGTATCGGTCGTAACGGTTTCGACCACCAGAATCGTCTCGTTCATTCTGAGCTCCTTTCAAACATCTTCAGCATTCGCCTCGTAACGAGGAAGCCACCGAAGATATTGATAGAAGCAAGCGCTACCGCGATGAAAGCGAGCACCGTAACGAGCAGATCGCCCGAGCTGATTTGCAACAAGGCACCAACGATGATGATGCCTGAGATCGCATTCGTTTCCGACATGAGCGGGGTATGGAGCGTATGGGAAACGCCCGTGATAACGTAGAAGCCGACCACGCACGCGAGCACGAAGACCATGAAATGGCTCGACATGTGCGCGGGTGCTGCAGCGATGAGCAATACCGCAAGCGCGCCGAGCGCGATCTTCCACCACCATTTGCGAAAAGCGGAAGGTTCCTTTTTGGAAGGTGCGGCTTCAACTGCTTGCGCAGGTTCAGAATCGCTCGCGCTTGTTTGGGCGGCCCCAGCAGGTTGCGCAGCCTTTTCTGTTGCCGCTCCGGGCGAAGGCGCCGCTGAAACTTGCACCGGCGGAGGCGGCCACGTGATCTGGCCATCACGCGTGGTGAGCATGCCGCGGATGACCACGTCATCCTCGTTCCAAACGGGCTGGCCGTTCTTATCGGGCGTGACCAGCTTCAGCAAGTTCACGATGTTCTGACCGAAGAGCTGCGAAGCCTGCCCGGGCAAGCGCGCAGGCAGATCGGTATAGCCGATGATGATGACACCATTTTCGGTGGTGATGACCTTGCCCGGTTCCGTGAGCGCACAGTTGCTGCCCAGATCGGATGCGCCCATATCCACGATGACCGAACCCGGCATCATGGTCGAGACGGCCTCAGCGGTGAGCAACAGCGGCGCAGGGCGACCGGGAACCTGTGCTGTGGTGATGACGATATCGCTCTTCGAAGCTTGGTGCATGTACACCTCTTGAGTGCGTGCCTGATCGTCTTTATCGAGCTCACGCGCATAGCCGTCAGTTGATTCTTGCGAAACGGGGATCTCCACGAAGGTGGCGCCGAGCGATTGCACCTGGTCGGCCACATCGGAACGAACATCGGTAGCGAACACCTCAGCGCCCATCGAACCAGCCGTGCCGATAGCGGCAAGGCCAGCAACACCCACGCCGATCACATAGACCTTCGCAGGATTCACCCTACCAGCTGCAGTAACGGCACCGGTGAATTGGCGACCGAAGGCATTCGCAGCTTCGATGACCGCACGGTAGCCAGCAACGTTCATGAGTGAAGAGCGCACGTCGAGCGATTGCGCACGAGAGATACGGGGCACCGCATCGAGCGCAAGTGCCGTGATCTTGCGCTTCGCGCACGCTTCGAGCAGTTCATCGTTATTCTGTGGATCGAGGCGCGAGAGGAGCGTGGCTCCTTCCTTCATAAGAGCAAGCTGCTCGAGCGAAGGCGCATCGAGACAGACGACGATGTCGGCCGCCCACGCTTCAGCGGTGCTCACCAAAGAGGCACCGGCTTCTTCGAATTGCTGATCGAAATAATTCGCAAGTTCCCCTGCCCCTTGCTCGACCGAGACGGTATAACCGAGCGCGATGAGCTTCTGTACTGTGTTCGGCGTAGCGGCGACAAGCGTTTGACCTGCACGTATTTCCTTTGGAATGCCAATGAGCATTGCAGACTTCACCCCTCACGATTTTGAGATTCCTATTATAGCCCCGTCTTCGTGAATTGATAGAAAAATCTGATGCGTTTTACAAGCTGTTAATTTGCCGATTGCACGAGCAGTTGCGCAGTTCAAGTCGGAGCAAAGGAGTAAAATGGTTTGATAATCTAACCATTTGCAATCGATCGGATGACACAAGAGAGGAATCATGCCTACGAAGATCTATTCCGCGATCACCGAGCCCACGCAATCGCACCCTGAGCGCGCACTGTACAAACAAACCTACGTGAACACGATGATGGCCCTCTTGCCCGCTCTCATGAAAGTAGCCCCGCAGGTTTCCGCCACGGTCGCGCACGAAACGCTCGTGCTGGGCCCCGGTTTCACGTTCGCGATCGACATCGATGGCTTCGGCCGCGCGATCACATTCGAACAGTACGGCAGCAGCTGGCGCGTTGCCGCCAACAAGGAACCCGACTTCGTGATCGAATTCCGCGATCTTGATTACGCCTTCGATGTGTTCTCGGGCGCTCTCAGTCTGAAAGAAGCACTGGCTGCACGTCTGTTCGCCACCCATGGTGCGAACAGCAAGGGGGTTGCCATCACCTACCTGTTCGATACCGTGCTGCGCACCTTCTTCTGTTGGCGAAGCGCGTACCGCAGATAACGCCGCAACGACAACCTGCCGAACGCCTACTCTTGTGCAATTGCGGCCGGCGCGCGCTCACCCACCCCATCCGAGCTTCTGCGTCCTAACCGAACATGCCCCAACCGAACTGTTGTTAAGGAGAACCTTCATGAACGCTTTTGAATTCCACTGCCCCACCCGCATCATCTGCGGCGAGCATGCGCTCCACAAGCTGCCCGTCATCCTCGTTGAAATGGGCGTGACCAAGCCGCTCGTGGTAACCGACGCGAATCTCGTGGCGCTCGGCATCACCGACCATGCGATCCATCGCCTGACCGAAGCGGGCTTCCCCTTCGCTTTCTACGACCAGGTGCCGCCTGACTCTTCGCTTTCCGTAGTGAACGATGTGGCAGCCATCTACGAACAGGAAGGGTGCGATGGCTTCATCGCGTTCGGTGGCGGTTCGGTCATCGACACCACGAAGGGTGCCGCCGCCTCGATCTCGGTCGGCAACCGCGACATCGCCGAACTGCAAGGCGCCGAGATTCTGCAGAATGACCTCGACCCGCTCATCGCCATTCCCACTACCGCAGGCACGGGCAGCGAAGTTACGCTCGTTGCGGTCATCGCCGATGAGGAAGCGCACGAGAAGCTCTCCTACACTTCTTATAAGCTTGTGCCGCACGTTGCCTTCCTTGACCCGCTGCTCACCGCTTCGCTGCCGCCGAAGCTCACTGCCACGACCGGTGTCGACGCACTTACCCACGCGATCGAGGCCTATACCTCCATCCAGAAGAACCCCGTTTCCGATGCGCTGGCACGCCAGGCGATCGCGCTCATCTCCGAAAACCTCGTGCGCTCTTGCGAAGAGCCAGGAGACCTTGATGTGCGCACCTCGCTCGCGCTCGGCAGCTTGCTCGCAGGCGCCAGCTTCTCGAATGCCATGGTGGGCATCGTGCACGCGATCGGCCATTCGCTCGGTGGCATCTGTCACATCCCCCATGGCCAGGCCATGATGATCCTGCTCCCCTACTGCGTGCGCTTCAACCTCGAGCGCGGGCATCATGCGGGGCTCTATGGTGAGCTCTTGCGCGCCTTGCGTCCCGATCTGGACAAGAGCAGTCTTACCGCTGAAGAGCGCGACGTCCTCTTCAGCGCAGCGCTCTTCGAGCTCAACCAATACCTGCACGACCATTACGATGTGCCCATCACCTTGTCACAGCTTGGTGTCGAACGCGCCATCTTGCCCAAGGTCGCACGCCAGGCGCGCTACGATGGTGCCGCTCTGTACAACAAGCACGAAGTGACCAAAGAGATCGCACTTCATATCCTGGAGGAGGCATACTAATGGCTACCGCTCCTAAGCAAACGGCGAAGAAAGCCGCTTCGGCACCTGAAACGCCGCTATCCGCAACCTCGGCGAACGTCGCGAACACCCTGCCCGATTATGCGACTGGCGCAGGCGCACTGAAGCTCGAATCTGCTGCCGACTTGCAAGCACAGATCGATGCTATGCGCACCTTCTTCAAAACGGGTGCCACGCAAGACGTGAACTTCCGCTTGCAGCAACTCACTCGCCTCAAAAGCTGGCTCAAGCTACATGAAGCCAAGGTGCTCGATGCGCTCGAAAAGGACTTGGGCAAATGCCCCTACGAAGGCTATATGTGTGAACTTGGCCTCGTGTACGACGAGATCAACATGATGAAGAAGCACCTACGCAAGTGGGCACGCCCGTATTCGGTTCCCACGCCGCTCGCGCATTTCCCCGCCACCTCCAAGGTCTACCCCGTGCCCTTCGGCGTGGCAGCAGTGCTCTCACCTTGGAACTACCCCATCAACTTGAGCCTCGTGCCCTTCGTCGATGCTCTGGCGGCAGGCAACTGCATCCTCTTGAAGCCTTCGCACAGCGCCTCTGCGACCGATAAGGTGTTGGCGGAACTGTGCGACGAACTGTTCCCTGCCCACTACATCACCTGCATTCACGGATCGCACGTGAACGACTGGCTGCTCGAGGTGAACGTGGACAAGATGTTCTTCACGGGTTCGCAGAACGTCGGGCGTGAGATCATGGGCGTGTGCGCGCAGAATCTTACCGACGTTACGCTCGAACTGGGCGGCATGAGCCCATGTTTCGTCGATTGCTTCGCCGATATTCCCATCGCAGCTGAGCGCATCGCGTGGGGCAAATGCTTGAATTCTGGGCAAACCTGCGTGGCGCCCGACTACCTGCTCGTGCATGAGAGCGTGGCTGACCAGCTTGTTTGGGAGTTGAACAAAGCGTTCAAGAAGTACTTCGGCAACGACATCCTGAACAATCCCGAATACCCGCACATGATCAGCAAGCATCACTTCGACCGCGTGTGCGGCTTGATCGACAACCACGGCGAAGCCGCGCGCGTTGCTGTTGGCGGCGGTCGCGATCCGGAGACCTTGAAGATCGAGCCCACGGTCATGACCGGCGTTACGCTCGACGATCCCGTGATGCAAGAGGAGATCTTTGGTCCGGTATTGCCGCTCATCACGTGGCGAAAGATCGACGAAGCGGTTGCCATCACCGAGAAGTTCGGCCACCCGCTGGCATGCTACATCTTCAGCAACGATACCGATTTCCAGCAGTATCTGCTGCATCGCATTCCATTCGGCGGCGCGACCATCAACGACGTAGTCATTCACCTGGCGAACAACCACATGGGCTTCGGCGGTTTCGCGCAGTCGGGCATCGGCGCTTACCACGGCAAGGTGGGCTTCGATTGCTTCACGCACTATAAATCGACCATGAAGAAGACCCCACTGGTGGAGATCCCGATTCGCACTGCGCCCTATGCGGGCAAGCTGCCGCTACTGAAGCTGTTCATGCATTAAAAATGGGGGTCAAGAAGCATTACCAAACCATCATCGTGGCGTGCGCCTTCACGCTGCTCTTCGTGAACACCGGCTTCACGTCCACGTCGTTTTCCATCTACCAGTCCTATATCGTGGATATTCCTGGGGTCGGCGATGTGGGCGGTTCGGTGGTAGTGACCGTGCGCACCTTCGTATCGCTCATCTGCATGTTCTTCACTGGTGTGTATTTCCGTCGCCTCAATCCGCGCATCGGGTTCTTCGTTGCCACGCTCTTCACCGCGCTCGCGTTCTTCCTGTTCGGACGAGCCGATAGCCTGGCGAGCTTGTGCGTGGCGAGCGCGTTCGCAGGCATCGGGTATGGTTTTGGCGGTATGGTGGCATCCACCTATCTGATCGGCAACTGGTTTCGTGGCAAAGTGGGATCGGTCTCGGGCATCGCTACGATGGGAAGCGGCGTGGCTGCCATCTTCATCCCGATCCTGGCGGGTTGGCTGATCGATGCGTTCTCCCTTTCGCTCGCATTCTATGTTGAAGCAGCGATCGCCTTCATCCTTGCACTGCTGCTGTTCAAGTTCGTACGCGTGAAGCCTGAAGATGTGGGGCTCGAGCCGGTCATGGCGCGCCCGAAGCCGAATCAAGCGCCGAAAGACCTGGCGGCAAAGAGCACCCAGGAAGAAGTCGCTGAGGTCGCGATCGAAGAGACCGGCGAACAGCGCGCAGCAGCCAGCCCTTCGGCCAACGAAGAGTCCGCTGACCACCCAGCGCTTGAACAGCACGAACACGGCCACATTCATAAAGCGCACCATGCCCATCACGCCCACCATCTTCACCGCAGAAGAGCAGTTGGTCGCCCACGAGTGAACCTTGCCTCCATGCCGCTACCACGCGGAGCGTACGTAGCGATGATCTTCGCGCTCGTGTTGCTCGGCGGCGTTTCCGTTGCAGGCTACAACTACTTCGGCATCCTGCTCACCACCCAAGGGATCGATGCGGGGGTTGCCGCGCTGCTCATCTCGCTTGCGGGCATCTTCTTGACCATATCGAAGTTCGTTGTTGGCATCGTCTGCGACAAGTTCGGCACGCTCACGGGGTCGTTCTGCTTCTTCATCCTACTCATTGCAGCCATGTTGCTTTGCGCGCTTGTCGGAATAGGAGGCGTGCCCGAAGCATCCGCAGCGGCAGTCGTGCTCGGCATTGGCATGCCGCTCGGCACCACGGGCATTGCGCTTTGGTCGCTCGAGCTCAGTTCCGCCGAGCAGATGCTCAAGACCATCCGCCATTTCCAGATCGCCTATGCGTTCGGCGGCTTTGTCTTCAACCTCATGCCGGGCGTGCTCTGCGAACTGACGGGCACCTACACCACGAGCTATTTCATCATGATGGGCATGACCATCATCTGCGCTTTCATCGTAGTCACGGTCTACGCACACCACATCAAGCGCACGCAAAAGGCCATCGCACAAAAAGCGCGCGAGAACAGCGCAGCGAAGAACGAACATTCCGCACCAAAAGAGGCCGTATAATGAATGGATAGAGCCGAAAATCGGGCGAGTCTTCTTCCTCGTTTTTTCGCGCTGCTTAGCAAGAACAAGACCGAAAGGCCCGTATGAGCGTTGCTTCCCAGGAAGAGACCGTATGCGCAAGCGCGAATGGCAAGCGCACCTTCACGATGCTGCGACGCGCAGACGCACCCTCTACCCCACTCGTTTCGGTGGTAGTGCCCGTGTTCAACGCTTCTTCCACCCTTGAAAAAGCACTTTGCTCGCTTACAAGCCAAACGCTCGAGGACCTCGAGATCGTATGCGTGAACGATGCATCGAATGATGCTTCGCCTGATATCTTGCAGCGCTTCTTCGCCCAAGATGCGCGCTTCACGATCGTGAACCACGCGGAGAACGCTGGCTACGGAGCGGCGATGAACGACGGCATTCAAGCAGCTCGCGGCACTTGGATCGCCATTCTCGAACCCGACGACTTCATCCTGCCCGCAATGTATGAACGCATGCTCGATTTTGCAAGTGGGTTCGAAAACGTCGATATCGTGAAAACTCCCTACGTGCGCGAACTGCGCGCTGAAGGGGTAGCGCGTGGCGGCAAGGCGCTCACCACGCTCAACTGCTCGTATCGCGGCCGCATCAAGCCGGCTCAGCAGCCCTTCACTCTCCACGATGCCCATACCGATCATTTGCTGCGCCACCACCCCTCTATTTGGTCGGCGCTCTACCGGCGAGACTTCCTTTCCCAAAAAAGCATCCATTTTGTCGAATACCCCGGCGCAGGCTGGGCTGATAACGAATTCTTCTTTGAGACTTTGCTGGCAGCTGAGCGCATCGCCTATCTGGACGAGCCGTTCTACGTTTATCGCGAAGAAACCGCCAACGAAGCAACCAGCTTCTTGCGCACCAATAAACGCCTTCCTTTCGATCGCTGGCATGCGATGGGCGAGATCGTGTATAGACGTGGCTTTGGAAACGATACCAACGTGCGTCTCGCGCATACCGCTAAGGGCTTCACTTATCTTGGCAACCAATTAGCTGCGAACACCGATGAAGAAGGCAACACCGACGAAGAAGTGCTCGATGAGATAGGGCGCATGTTCGACGCCATGGATCCTACGCTCGTTGCGCGTGAAGCGAGCATTCCCCCGCATCTTAAAGAGATGTTCATCGGGTATCGCGGCAAAGAAGATGCTGCAGGCATCAGTACGAGCAAGCTTCCCTATTACGCTTCGTTGCTCTCCGAATTAGCCTACACACTGCGCAACAACGGCCTTGGCTACACGCTCGACACCATCAAGAGAACGCTCCGAAAGTAAGAACTAATCGAGCTCGATCTCTTTGAAACCTGCGCTGCCCGTTGCCACCATGCGATCGAGCGGCATAACGATAAGCCCGATCTTCGGCGTGTAGCAATATACCTCCATGCCACGTTTGCAACGGAACGTGCATTCCAAACACGGATCTTCGTCACAATACGCATAGGCATCTTCATCAGCGAACGCAAACACGATCGGCGGCCATTTCTTCGGCGTAACGTATTTCGTCATGATGCCGGTGAAGGTTTTCACCGCAAACCAGCGCGGTTCGTAACCCGGTTCCTTCACCTTCCACGTAACCCGCAAAGCGTTGTGATCATAGCTGCCAACGATCTGATAATCCAGATCGAGTTTGTCCTTCACCTCAAGATGCGAGATTCCCTCCAAGCGCTCCATCGGCTTGCCACAGCATTCAGGATGGAAATCTGTGTGAGCGTAGGGAAGTTCGGCCACCTGCGAGCGATGATTGTCGCTCATCGTGATCTCAACATCGCCGTCAACACCTTGAAGCACCGCGCCGCACTCTTGACAGCGGAAATACGGAACGGGAACCGGCGTGACACGCGGCTTCCAGGTTGCATGAGTGCGCGTGGGGCTGAATTCGGCCATGGATTATTCCTCCTCGTTTTCCTCTTCATCCTCATACGGATCGCTCTGGACGTAGAGGTCGTTCTTCCTGGTGAAATAGAGCGCCATGATAACGGCGATCGCCACTACGAGGAACGCTACTGCAAACACCGCGCTCTTCGTATACATGCCCGTGATGGTTGCGCACACGATGCATAAGATGACGATCGCAACGGGAACCGCCATGATCGTTCGCTCACGCGCGGCTTGTGCGCGAATGAGCGCATCCTGGCGCAGCGATTCATCGTCGCGACGAGCACGCACATCGCGGTCAGCCCACTCCATGATCTTGCGCTGGACCTCGGGCGGATAGGCGTTGAAAACATCAGGATGGGGCAAGAGAAGATAATCGGTATCGGACTCGACTACCGTGGTAGTTCCTGCCTGCCCTTTTGCACTGCGTTTGGTGTCAGTAGCTTCCCACAGAAAATCATAATTGGACCCATTGTTCCATTGGGTAGCATTTGCCGCATTCGTCGCATTTGCCTTTTGCTGGGCAGATTGGTTGGCCTTAACATCGTCTGCAGAAACCGCTGGAAAACCGTAGGCAGGGGTCGGCTGCGAATCTCCTGCAACATCCTTTGCTTTCGGCGTCCACTTTTCTGCTCCTTCCGAGGAAGCATTCCCAAAGTTGCGCTGGGCATTCTGTTTTTTAGATCTAGCACTCATAAGGTGAGCACTCCTTGTTCGTTCAACAAACGCGTACTATTACGCTTTTTTCGTAACCCCCATGATACCACGGCTATATAAGGCCCATCCTGCTTCATGCGGTCGACAACAAACGTTTCCTTTACGATACATCCGCTTCATCAAGACCAAGATACTTCTCCCAAAACTCGGTCGAGGTGAGATAAGGTAGCGCTTCTTTATATGCCGCACGCACTTCATCTCCTCGTTCTTTCAATTCGCTTTTGAGCGCCTTCCAGCGATCCATGATTTGCCGATAACGCTCACGATCCATATGACGAACTGCACCCTGGTTACCCTCAAGGTCAATGGCCACTAACGTCTTAGTTCCGATGGTGCGAGGAGACAAGATCGAAAGTCCGCTATAAAAAACCGCTTCTGGCGTGTCGCGCAATAAAGCATCTGGAAGCAAATGCCGATCATACGGAAGCGTACGCATGAGCTTTAAGAGAGGTTTGATACGAGACTGGTCGCCAAGCAATCGTTTGTTATAAGAGACATTGCGATAAGGTTCCGCGAGCTCATCAAGCGGCACGAGTTTTTCGTTCTTTTTTGCATTGCGCTTGATAACCTCTTCACCATTCAACGATGCAAAATAGTCTGGACCCTTTAGATAATCCGCGATCCCATCAAGAATCAAATCAGCCGCATCATAAGACATCACGCGCAATTGAAGACGGAGGGCACGCTCCATACGCAGCATGAATAAGTCTTGAGAAGAGCAATCTGTCATCGCGATCATAATCAAAAAATTTCGTACATATTGATATGAGTCTACTGAAGCTCGCGAACGGCCCATGAATCCATCATGCCAGACACAAATACCATTCATGGTCATATAAATGGGTTTCGCGCGCATACCGTATTCGACATCATCACAACGGACAAAAAGAGGCAGTGGTAACCCGACTTGCTCGATCGCGCTTACCGGGATACAGCTAAACCACCAGGCACCATAAGCTTTTGGAATCTCAACATCGATATGCTCATTACGTACGATATACTGCTGCTGATCCATGTAATACCGGTTTGACTTAACAGAAGAATATGCTCCCGAATTGACCACGTATGACACGTCTTCGAATTGTCGATTAGGTTCTTCTGCAACGAGCATGGCACCATTGATGAAAGCGTTCTTATACTTGCCCGTTGCCAGAGAAAGCAAATTGAACGTGCGCCTAAGACTTTCAGTTGAGATACTTACATCGTCGTCCATCAACAAGACATGGGTGAAATTTCCATCATGCTTCATAGCTTCCATCATGCCGCGTGCAAAGCCGCCTGAACCACCAACATTAGGATTAGGAAGTACGGTCACACCTTCATCAGACAGCGCCTCGGCATCAAGCGTGCGTCCATTATCGATAACAAACATATGAAAGTTTTTTGCTATCACATCATCAGCCGCTAATACTTCGTTCTTTACTAGCTCGATATTGGGGATGATGTAGTCTTCCTTAAGAAACGTCGTAGTACAGAGTGCTATCTTCACGGAATTGATTTGCTCTTCGGCAACGCGCGCATAATAGTACGCTTTTTCAAGTACCACGCCTCCACGCACATCAAGCGCAAATCCGATTACTTCGTAATCAGTCTCGGGAATAAGCAGATCAAAAACCAACGAGCCGTTTTCTTTGGTCTTGCCCATCGTCGAAGTCAAGCGCACTCCACTTGCAAGCGACGATGCCGCCGAGTCCAGATAAGACCGACCAAAGAACTGGATCGTGCATGCATACTCCTTATTGATCGCTTCATTCGCAAATTCCAAATGGAGGTACACGCGCTTAATGCCTGTGTATTTCTTCCACTTCGCAAGCGAACAGGCGTTGAAATAGGTAAAGAAGTCCACCGAACCCTGAAGCAAACACCCGTTGATTTCAGGAGCGCAAACACTGCCTTCAGGTGTCTTGATATACAGATCCCATCCTCCTAATGGTTCGGCACCTTTAGGCAGAACGATATTCGAAAGCGTATGATCGATATAGTTCATGAGCGTCCTTTTCAGAGTTAAACGACCTAGCTTGGTTCTACTATCTTATACAATCTCATATCCCCTTCTGAGAGAACAAGCTCGAAACCAGGCGTATCCTCAGTAATTCTGGTGATGCCTGTCCAGTTTTCAGGAAGATAATCGGGCCACGATTTAGCATAAGGATCAGGTGAATTCTTATGATGCGGAATGTGCCCATAATCAAGCGTGAGAACATATTCTGCTCCCAAATTATCTACTGCTTGCTGCACGTCCTTATTGGAAGCGTACTCATACAAGCTCGATTGTAGAATTTGCTGGTCTGCGTTTTGACCGGGCCCTGTATAAGGAAGGCGATAGATCGTATGCAGCCCATCGGACTGATACGCAAAGAAGCTACCATCGTAGGGAAGGTTATAAACGACCTTATCTCCCACGATCTCTTTCACCTGGGTAACGAACTTTCGCTCAGACTCAGAGAAGATCACTTCATCATCGCCCTGATCCATTGAATAATACTGATACATCATCTCATCGAAATACCCGAACGGTGTCTGTACCTGCATAATGCCACGAAGCAAAAAATTCGGCATGAATAAAAGCACGATCAGAAGAAGAGCCAGGCCGATATTCGAAAAAAGATTCAGTTTAGCGTGTCGAGCAATCAGGCCATAAAGATGGGCAATCCCCAATGCAGCAACAGGAACGGCGATCATTGCCTGAAGCGCAGCCGTCCTTCGCCAATCTGAATACCAAAAGCCTGAAAGAAATTGATCGATAGTGCCTTCCAGACAGATGCTCACCCAATAGATCGCAGCTGTTATTCCTAAAGCAGTTGCAAGCCATCCGTACTTACGTTCGCGCCACATAGCATACAGACCAACCCCCACCAAAACAGCTGCCACAAGCGAAACTGGTGCCCAAGAGTTCGAGAATAAGAGCATATTGATGAATGCTTGAGATGGATTGGTGGCTGGAGGCCAGATGAAATGAGTTACCGCGTAAAGGAATGGCGCCTTGTAACAAACGGCCCAAACGACAAACACTGCAAACAGAAATAGGACTACAAACCCTGCTCGCACCTTGGTTGAACGAGGCCTCTTGCTCTTTTGCCCAGTGCTATCCCAAACACGCCAAACAAGATACGGTATAGCAAACAGCATGACCGCAAAAAAGGCATTCGGCTGAGCAAAGACGCAAAAGAGTGCACTCACAAAGCTGATCGAAAGGTAACGTGCCCTATCAGCACGCGATACCCCCAAACCGAAAAGCTGCATGATCGCAACGAGCATGACCGGCACCATGATAAAGCCGAACAAATTCGACTCCAACACACCATAGACCGTAAAGAACCATGGAAACGAAACAAAACCAATAGCAGCAAAAGCACCTGCTACGACTACTCGATTACGCCGTGGAAAGATCTGTCGCATAAGGCATAAGCAACTGAGCGGATAAACCACACAACAGCAAACATAGTTCATTGCATTCGTTGCTACTAGATTCGATGTGCCTGTTGCTCCTGCAACCATGGCAGTAATCAAATGCCATGCAGCTGGATAATAAGACCCAGCTTCCCCAAGATCCTGATATACCGAGGCTGCAAGCGCTGAATAATGACCTGATTCGAGAAAACTTTGTACCAACCCGAGATGCGTGAGGTTGTCGTAGGTTTCGTTAAAGCATGCTGGACCGTCAAGGGCTTTAACAAAGACAAAAAGCCCCACGAAAAGCGCAAGCCCAACATAAAGAACTACCATTTTCAGATCAAAACGAAAACTGTTCTTGAGCTCGCTTGCAGCTACAGCATTTTTTTGTGTCTGACCTTGTCTTCGTCCATACAGCACACCAATACCACATACTACTGCGCCCAGTAGAAGCGATGGTACAAAAAAAACCGCCCAAGAAGCAGCATGATTCAACTTATCAAAAACAATCGCGAGAATCTCGAAGCAAAGTGTCGAGACGATAGGCGCCGCCGCGAGTGCAAAAAGGTTGGAAAATTTGAAGCCTTTAAGAATCAAAAAACCAACGAGGTAGAGAAAAACGACTCCTACCAAGCTCGCCAGAAAGAACATGCCCCACGTTTCCAATTCTGAATCCTTCTTAACCTACAGCTAACTAAACTGACTTCACTTAAATACCCAAATGCTTTTGCATGATACGCCCATCGCTTAGCCTTTGCGCAAGATTGCCTTTATATAACCATATTGCCTTGTCGCAAGATATCCCAATGCGATGACCCCAAGAACCACAAGCATTTTACAAAGTAAGCTCAAGATGATGTTGTCGGGCATAAAAGGAGTAAGGAGCAAGCATGCTGCTCCTGCTATTAAACCGATGCCAATTTCAGGCAAGAACTTTACAACGCATCTATAGCCTTCATGCAAGGTGCGCTTTAGTAAGTAATAAGCACTGGGAATCACATGAAGGCAGAAGGCGACCGACAAGCAAAGCGCAACCGCTTCAAGACTACCAAACGCAATGCCGATCACAAGGCCGCAGACCGTCAGGATTGTTGACATACATACTGATCGAAAGAGCAAATCAGCCTTTCCTGCACTTAAGAAAAAAGCACCGGAAACACTGTTTACCATCTGAAAGTAGATACAGATCGAGAGGAGCTGGAGCAGCGGCACTGCGCTTCCCCACTGATCGCCGTACATGATGCCCACTATTTCTTCAGGCGCACAGAAGAAAATTACCGTGATGGGGATACCTATCAAAGAAAGGGCTTTGGCAATCTTGAACCAGTAGGAAAAGAGCGCCTTAAGGTCGTCTTGATGCTTTGCCATATAGGGTTGAATGACCGAGATTATTACGTTTGATACGCCATTAAGAGGATAGGTTGTCAGTCTATATGCTTTATCGTAAAAACCTAACGCAACCTCATTGAACGCTTTGCCGATAACCAAATTGGGAAGGTTGGTTGAAAAATAATTCACCATGCTCGAACCAAACTGAAAGACTGAATACGAAAAGACTTTTTTCAGTGATGCCATGAAATGAATGGTGAGATGGCGAATAGGACGTGAAAGATAGTTCCATAAGAAAGTGATGAGACCAGCAATGATGTTATGCCACACTAATGCGTAAACACCCCACCCAGCAAACGCCATCACAATGGCTATCACACCTCCTACCACGGTAACCACGAAAAGTCTGATGCCGATGCTGATGAACCGTTGGTCTTTGAGTAAAAGGCCATTCGGAACCATGTTCAAAGTAGCGAACAGCAGCGACAAAGAACCAAGCAAACAAAGTGGCACTAGATCGGCGTTGTTGTAGAACAGAGAAATAGGAACAGCAGCAACGCAAAAGAATACTGTAAGCAACAGAGCGAAGAAGATAGAGAACGTGAACAGAGCGCCATAGTCACGATCATCAAGATCTTGATACTGAATGATGGCTGCACCTATTCCCATGTCAGCAAAAGGAATGAAGAAGTTCAAGAACACCAAGATGATGGCAAGCGTTCCGAAGTCTGCCGGAGGAAGCATACGCGCCAAGATAGCAGTAATAAAAAGCTGAGCGAAAAGACTCGTATACTTCGAGGCAAACTGGATGATGGCTGCTGTTCGCATGCCTACTTTTCGCTGCTGGATCATATCCCTGTATTAATTCCTGACAGACAAAATGCTTCTTCGTTTTTATTGAGCAAAGAAACATCAACCGGTGTCTTTTAATCTCAATTATACGGCATAAGAAAAACTCGATCGCGAGCACAACGGTTTAGTGCAATCAATCAGAACTTACTGCAAGCTCATCCAGGGGAATCAAGCGGAAAAGGCGCATATCTCCTTCCGAAAGGACCAATTCAAAACCTGGTGTATCTTCATTGATTCCCTCAAAACCAACATCGTCATCCAAGGGGGAATTTGACCATTGTCTCCAATAGGGTTCGTGCCCTTGATCGAGCATCAACACGTATTCAATGCCTAAGTTCTCTACAGCCTGCTGAACTGACTCGTCTGAAGCATATTCATTTATGCTGTGATTAAGAAGTATTTCCTCCCCTGTTTTGCCAGATGATTGAGTCCTATGATAAGTGCGCAAACCATTGTACTGGTAGGCGAACAGGCTTCCATCTTTGGGCGTATTATACACACGAGCATCTCCGACGAGATCTCTCGCTTGATCGACAAAATCTTGCTCTTCTTGCGAAAAAACTGCCTCATTATCCGCCTGGTCTGAACGATATAGACTGTGCAACTCATGACGCAAATGGCCAAAAGAAGTGTCCACGATCGCTAAACCACGAAGCGTAAAAGAAGGGAACAAGAGAAGGACGAAAAGCACAACAGTAAACGCGATCCAGATTGGCCTCTTGTAGTTTTTTCGCTTCCTAATGAACGAATAGGTTTTTGCCAGCCCAAAAGCAATAAGCAAGGTTTGGACGATTGCAAGGAGAGCAGAAATGCGAAATCTGTCGGTATACCAAAATCCGGTAAGAATCCTATCAAGTGAACCATTAGTAGCTACACAGGCAACATACATGATCGTAACAAAAATGAACAACACGGTTATCCAAAGGTAGTTACGCTCTTTAAACGTTCCAACGATACCAATCACCAAAAATATCGCAAGGATCGGAGAGATTGGCGTAAGGGAGCTGCACACGAATAAAGTATCAATGAACGCCTGAGGAATCGTTGAGAGCGCAGGCCAATCAAAGTTCACTACACCTTGCATGAAAGAAGCGTTAAGGCAATACGTCCAGGCGACGATTATGATTACGAAAAACGCTCCCATCCCGCCAAACTGCAAAAGCCTTACGTGGGAAGTCGCATGATCGCTTATAACATTCCAAACTCGATATGCTCCATAGGGAATGAACAAAGCAAAGACGCTAAATACAAGATTGGGCTGAGCAAACACCGCGAGCAAGCAGCCTAGTAAAACAAGAAAGAATGCTCGAACTCTATCTTCTCTTTCTGATGTACCGTCAAAAACAGCATAAGCACAAGCAAGAATAAGAGGCACGAAAGCGAACCCAATGAGGTTTGCTAAAAGGCGCCCGATTATCAAAAACCCCCAGGGAAAGGCAAGGAGCATCAAACACATTAAGATACCGGCTATGACGGCTTTCTTGTTTGTTTGAAACACCTGCAAGAGCAGCATGAGCATTCCGAGCGGATAAAGTAGAGATGCGACAAGATAATTGAGAGCATTTGCTGCAAGCAGCGGAGAAGCATTCAGCACTGATGCGATCATTGCTGAAAGCTGATGCCAAAGAGCAGGATAATAACTCGTTGACCCGTCGGAAAAATCAGGATAGATCGTAGTAGTAAAAGCAGAATAATTTCCTGTTTCCACCATGGACTGAAGAATACCCAAATGAGTTATGTCATCGTAGCTCAACCAAACACTCTCAGGACCATCAAGGGGCTTTACGTAGATATAAAGACCCAACAGTAAACCAAGTATTACGCAAAGGATGATAGCCTTAAGATTGAACTTCGTATCAACCCACGGCGATATCGCACTAGCCCCTCGGTTTTCTTGATGCTTGCAAAAAAAGCATTTGACCGATTGTTTCTCGCGTGCTTTCCAAAGAACAATGCTGATCACCAACAGCACGAACCCGCCGATTGTGGCCCACAAAAAAAGAATCGATCCATTAAGGATAACTCCTGTTTGCCCACACACAACAGCAGCAAGAGCATAGAAGAGACACGTTGGAACAGGAGCAGCAATAACACTCGTCGTATTAGAAAACCGTAAAGCTTTGAGTGTCAAGATGCCCGGCACATAGAGCATGACAGCTCCGATAAGGGCAGCAAGAAAGAAGGTACTCCACATGTACTAAGCCTTATCATTTCCGAACAAGTCTATCTGATCCCGCGAAACGTTATCGCTCTTCTCGCGGTCATTGCAATATCGTTCGAATTTTTCTATCGCAAGTTGCTGAGTAAGCTCTTTGAGCTTCGTGTCTGTCTGCGATAAGTGCACGCTCAGATTGAATCCTAGAATGAGCAAGATGAAAATGAATACAAGAAACACCAAATTCGCAGGCGATATAATTCCGGCAAAATCAGAAACAACAAAGAAGATTTGCGGAAAGATACTCAAAATGAGCAGCAAGCCCGCCACACAGAACCAAAAGATCGAGTCCTCAAGTCGTACTTGCGCATTACGTACTTTACGAGTGATAAAGATAAGGGTAAGAATGGAAACAACAATTAATCCAACGCGAAGAACAACGCTCATCTGCCATCACCATCGATCTTCTTACGAAAGAATTGGATAAAGAGGATTGAAATAGCCATACGCATCATATACATAGCTGAGCTCCATGGCCTCAAATAACTTTCTCCAGCTTGTCGCTCTTGCATCTCAACAGGAACCTCAACAACCTTTGCACCTGCACGCTTAATAAGGTAAGAAACCGTATCGGGTTCAGGCCCATAATTGAGACCATTCGCCATATAAGCAATCATGCGTTTATTAAAAGCACGCATGCCCGATGTAGGATCTGTAATTGTTTTACCCGTTGTAACCTTGATCGACCATTGAATAAGGTCACTGCCGAACATGCGCAAAGAATGCGGTTTTTTTCTGCCTAGAAAACGTGATCCAATTGCAATATCGTAGATCTTTGTGGCCTGCGCTAGCTCTTCAATATACTTAGGAAGATGCTGTCCATCAGCATCGAACTGAATCGCACAATCGTAATCATGTCGATAAGCATATTTCAATCCAGTTTGAAACGCACCTGCCAAACCAAGATTGGTTGCAAGGTCAAGGAAGGGGTACTGGTTTTCTCTGCAAACGCGCTCGGTGCCGTCTTGCGAGCCATCATTGACGACCAAAAAATCAACACTAGGAGCCTCCGCGCGCACTGCATCGATCGTTCTTTTTAACGATTCTTCTTCGTTGTATGCAGGTATGATCAATAATGTCTTCACGAATGTCCTTTACAGCACACCTATGGTGAGCCCTGAGCAACTAGCATCACATTATACGGGATAAGTACATTGATAGCATAGGTTATACGACTCTGCCACACATCTGCTCATAGAAGACTTGTAAGCACCAGCCTTCTGACTTTATCAGCATGATGAAAAGAACAGACAATACTTTTAACCCCATAAAGAACTGCGGACCCGAATTTCTTTCTCGAAAGTGATTTTACTGCTTGTTGGAAATCATCATCCGCCTTGTAATACCTTCGCGCTTTAGCATCTGAATAGCCGGCTTCCACAAACTCGATCGCCCGATCGATGTTAGCAATGTCCCCTCCCAGATACTCCTTGGTAAGATACCGCTGATAGAGATACTGTCGATAGAGACCACTACGAGATAATCCCTGTTCGGACAAACGATAATCAAGGACTACATCCTCACTGTTGCCGAGTTTGAAGCCATGCAAGACAGCACGAATCTGAAAATCATAGTCTTCACATAGGGGGATCTCTCGATATCTTTGATCAAAGACCTTTCTCTTTCCAAACCAAGTTGGGTGAGCAAGACAGTTATTCCATTTCAATGCTTTTGCAACTTTTTCGGGAGTGCAAGGTGGTTGAGGGGTCGTATAAAGAAAAGTCCCCTCCGCATCCACCACATTGACTCGGCTTCCTATAAGATCGAGATCGTGTTCAAGCAAATAAGCGAGTTGTTTTTCGAGACGATCTGGCTTTGCAAGATCGTCCGCATCCATACGGCAGAGGTAATCTCCCGATGCATTTTCTATTGCACGATTCAATGACTGCGCAAGTCCTAGATTTTTCTCATTCCTCAATACCCGAACACGATTATCTGGTAAGAGATTTTTATCAATCCACGAAGCAAGCTCTGTGTTTTCCGGGTCATCCAGCACTAAGACCAACTCAAAAGACGGATACGTCTGATCAAGAATGGAAGTCACCGCAGGAACGAAGACCGAAAGGTCCTCTCGGTAAGCAGACATGATGACAGAGATCATTCTTTTTTTCCGTCCTCCTCAAGCGACCTGCAAATCTTCGCTATCATTGAATTATTATGATGATACCAGGGATAGAGAGACAGCATGAAAGTCAGCATCATAATTCCCGTATACAACGCTGAAAAATACCTTGCGCGTTGCCTTGATTCGCTCTTCCAGCAAACTGTCCAAGATTTCGAGGTTATCTGCATTGACGATTGTGGGGCAGATGATTCAAAAAACATCCTTTACGAGTATCAGCAAAAATACCCTGATCAGCTAATCATTCTTGAGAATAAGAAGAATTGCGGAGCGGGCCAAAGCAGAGAACATGGTATAGCACAGGCTTCTGGAACTTATTTGGTGTTCGTTGATAGCGACGACTATCTTGCGCCTGATTATCTGAAGACCTATCTCAAAGCAATGGAAGAACATCCTAGCGATATCGTAATCGGAGGATTCATCAAAGACCGAGCGGGTAAGTTTGAAACGCATGCAGTTTCCCATTCGGTTTGGAGCGTTGTGACCTATCCTATGGCCTGTGCAAAAATGTGGAAGAGGGATTTTATCACCGAAAACAATGTTCGTTTCGGCACCACTTCTTGCGCCGAAGACACCTACTTCAGCCTTACAGCGTATATCCATAACGCAACCTATCACATCTTAGATTACGAAGGCTACTTCTACTATCAAAATCCTCAGTCTGCGATCGAGAGCACGAATTACACTATGGATCACGAGCGAATGATCTCGAAAGTATTCACCGATCTCATGGCACAGCCCGCCTATCGGCAATCGACCGTCGAGCAAAAACAAGTCATCGAATATGCCTATTTGGCAAACATGGTCGATTCGCTAGTAAACTATAACAGGGGCTGCGGTAAAACACTTATGAAAGAAAAATACCACTATGTCTTGAACGATCTTTCTGAGAAGTTCCCTGACTACCTCAAGAATCCTTATGTTGGTTTTTTCAGACCAACAGGGCAAACCCGCATCATTCGTTTTGGGGTAGGAGGGTTTTGTCTTCTTCGAAGGCTTAAGCTCGACAAGCTCTTTTTTTCAGTTATCGCTCGCCTTTAATCCCTAATCGAATTCGAACATACGCTCAGCAACCTCTCTGATATTCGCTGCATCGAATGCTTGCGCTTTTTCAAAAATGAGCGCATTTTCGGTTCGCTGTGCCCTACAAATAGCATCGATCCATTCATCAACATCCGTCAGACTGATAAAATGAGTTGTTGTCGCAATCTTCGTTTCAGTTGATACCCCGTCCGACATAACACAAGGAAGTCCATTGAACTGAGCCTCAAGCGCAGCAAGCGAGAGGCCTTCATAAAGAGAAGGAAAGACATAGCAGTCAAAAGCAGATAGAAACTCTGAGATATTACATTGAGCAGGGAGCAGCACCACTCGCTCTTCTACACCAAGATCTTGAGCAAGCACCTGAAGCGAATCACGCAAAGGCCCTTCTCCAATGATCACAAGCTTGGCATTCGGAATGTGTTCTGCTAAATGAGGAAGTAACTCTATCAAAAAAGACTGATTCTTTTGCTCACTCAATCTTCCTACTGTTCCAATAACGTAGTAATCACTCCATCCGTACTGTGAGCGTATCGCATCACGAGCAGAGGGGTCAAAAGCAAACTTCCTAGCATTAACCATATTGGGAATTATCTTAAAACTCTCTCCCTCAAACATAAAAGCACCTGCAGCCTGTGAACAAGCCCACCGTTCCGTAACGACTCGCTTTGCTTTCTTGCTGTTGATCTTTGAAAAAAGCCTGGTAATAAAGCGCTTTGGAATATTCCCATTGTGGCTGTGCAAAATTCTGTGCTTGATACCTTTCTTCTCGGCAGCAAGTAAGATATCGATATTGGATATGTCGTTCGCGTTGAACCATACCGCTTCATATTCACTTGCATGCTCGTCCATGAAGGCAGCAAGCGCCTTTCGGTGCCTGAAGGGGTGAGCTATCTTAATAGGTAATTTGAATACACGATTGCAAGAGCTCCCGGAAAACAGGCAGCCGTAGTTGACGGGATCGTCATAACAGAGAAAATCAAAGCTATACTTTTGAGGATCAGCTGCACGGACATAAGCTTCGATGACCGCTTCTGTGCCAGCACGATTATTCGATAACCCCCAAACTAAGACCCGCTTCATCTGTTTAAGCCTTCCACCATAAAATCATTTTCTAGCGTTCATTATTCTACCGCGCTTAGAGAAAGAACGAGCGATCGAAGCCATACGCTATAATTCAACCATAGTGTTAGGAACATTCGAATTCATCTGGATGGATACTGCATGGCAAGTCAAAGCCCCTCGCCCTTAGTAAGCGTCATCATTCCTGTATACAATGTGGAAAAATATCTCGATCGGTGCGTGCATTCTGTGCTCGACCAATCTTATGATCATCTAGAGGTTCTACTTATTGATGATGGTTCAACAGATGATTCTGGTTCGCTCTGCGATTCTCTCGCCCTAACTGATTCACGTATCACGGTATTCCACAAAGAAAACAGCGGTCTCTCTAGTGCACGTAATATTGGCCTTGAAGCAGCAAGTGGTGACTATCTTGTATATGTCGACTCTGATGATTTCATTGGGAAAGAGCACATCTTCAATCTTCTTTCGGCAGTTGTCGGCTTAGAGGCAGATATGGCGATCACTGGTTGCACTCATGTACCTGATAGGCCCTCGCTCATCATCACCTCAAAGATCAGGCCATCTGACTATCGGCTTTTCGATCCGACTGATGCAGTATGCGAGGCTCTCTCTCAACCAAATGCTCTCTTTAGGGAATATGCTTGCGGAAAAATCTATTCATCTACTATCAAGTCGAAGCTTTATTTCCCTGAAGGGAAACTCTTTGAAGACCAATTTGTCATGTATAAGGCGATGCTCGCCTCCAATGTGATCGTTTATGAAGATGCGAATGATTATTACTACACGATTCGCCACACCTCTATCACCAATCAGCGCAATCGTAGGCATCTCGATACGCTTGAAGCAAGACAAGCCATTATCAAATATGCTGAGACCAACAATATGCCTCAGCTCCAAGATGCTGCACTAAACGTTTATTACAGTAATCTCATTGGCGAATTTGCTGGGTTTTGTTTGAGCAACGATGCTGAAACATGTGATTACCTATACCACCTCATCATCAAGAATCGTGCGCGAGCGATTGCTTCATCTACTATTTCGCGTTCAACAAAATACGCATTTTTACTCTCGTTTTTACCTAAACAATTATTTGCATCGATAATGAGATACGTCGAACAAAAAGGCAAAGAGCAGGATGTAGAGATTTCCGAAAAAGCGATTGAACAACTCGAATCAAACATTGTGTAACCTGTTCTAGTTATTCGTCATTTAGTTAGTAGATTTCAACATGATTTTGGGTGAAGTTCATGAAAGCAAAAACAGACCATCCTTTGGTAAGCATGATAATTCCCGTTTATAATGCGGAAGCATACCTTGAACGATGCTTGCACTCGGTGCTCAATCAATCTTATGACCAGCTAGAAATTATACTTGTTGATGATGGATCGACTGATGGTTCGGGTTCAATCTGTGATTCTTATGCTTTAGCCAATTCGCGCATCAATGTAATCCATAAAGAAAACGGGGGGCTTTCGAGCGCTCGTAACAGAGGTCTCGAATCGATCCATGGGGATTACATCATGTATGTCGATTCCGATGACTTTATTGGGCCAGACCATATTCTTAATCTACTAGCAGCAGCTCTTGAAACGGATGCAGATATTGCAATAACTAGTTTTACCGCATTTCCGGACAGCACAAACATCCTATCTATACCAGGGTGGCAACCTTCTGAATATCAACTCCTTAGCCCTGTTGATGCAATTTGCGCATCGCTGCGAATTCCCGATCCCCCTTTTGCAGAATACGCCTGGGGGAAACTCTTTTCTGCATCTCTAGCTCCTTATCTTGTTTTTCCTCAAGATAAGCATTTCGAAGATCAGTTCATAATGTACAAGGTGCTTTATGCAGCCAACAAAGTGATCTATGAAAATGCAAACGACTATTTCTACACGGTAGAGCGCGCTTCTTCAATTACGCATCAATTCGACGAAAGGCACCTTGACACACTTGAAGCCCGTTCTGGGATCATTGAGTTTGCGCAAAAAGAAGGGATACCCGAGCTTGAAGCAATCGCTCTTCAGCGCTATTACGGCGGACTCATAGGGGAGTTTGCCGCCTTTAGCTTGAGCGGCCAAGATAATCTCTCAACCCAAGTTTATGAGCGAATCAGGCGTGAAAGAGACAATGCTTTGAATTCACCCGCTGTAGCGCTAACTACTAAAGCGGCTTTTGTTCTTTCTTGTCTCCCTCGTAAGGTCTTTGGAGCAATTGCTTGTTATTCAAAAAGGAAATACAACAAAGAAGATCAACGTATCGCACAGCAAAACGCTAAAAAGTTCAAGATTCGATCCTGAACTGGAATCTTATCCATAGTAAGATCGTATAACTCGTTGAAAGAAATCAAAAAAATGGAACGCTGGCTCTTTTTTGCAGACACTCCTCTCCAGATGTACAACGCGGCTCTGACCGCTTCAGCTCTTGTTGGACAGGGCAACCATGTCTCCTTGCTCATCTATGACCAGTTTGCGCAGGCCTCTGATCTCGCCATTATTTATGAAAAGACAGAGGTATTCGACAAGATCGAAGTAGTCCCTAATCACCCGATTCACGAATATCGCCAACAACTCATCTGGCAAATCAGTTCTTGCTTCGGAAAAAAGAATCTTGTGGTCAAAACGATCCTTGATGCTCCTTACGACCATCTCGCAATCGCATGTCCCACCCCTGCAACGTTCGAAGTTTTTCAACGTCTTCTTGCACACAATAAAAAATTGCGTGTCTCATTCTATGAAGACGGAACGGGCTCTTACAATGGAGCGGTGTTCAAGACGGTATATTCTTTCGATAAGCCTCCTCTCATTGATGAGAACGAACCCCCCCGAATCCACCAACTCAGAGCCATTGTCAACACCCTCCATCTCAAGCGATTTCTGTACCGCCCTGAACGATTGTTCCTTAAGAATCCTGGTCTACTTGCACCTGATATCAATATTTCCACTTGTCAGATCAACCCAGAAAAAAACTTTCTCGATAAGCTTGAAGCAGCACTTGCAATAGAGCCTTTATCTCTACCGCCTACAAAGAACATCATCGTGCTCGATACAGTACGCTACCAAGAGCCCAACCCTGAAACGGATGCGATCGATCATCTGCTTGACCAGGTCATTAGATTGGAGATTAGCCCTTTTTTACGAAAGCATCCGCGTTCAGTGATTGATTCTGCATATACAAAAGGCTGCCAAGATCTATCAAGCGGCTTTTGGGAGTTATTTTGCCAAAAAGAAGCAGCCACTTTTTCCGATGCTCTGTTGATAAGCATCGGGTCTACTGCTCAGCTTTCACCGATCATCGAAGGAAATGCGAAGCCCTACCTCATGTTTCTTTACAAACTAGCCTTTTCAGAAACAGACTCATTATTTAAAACCTACGAATACACGGTTCACATTGCACAAGACTGCTATGGAGCTGATTCCGACCGAATCCTCGTTCCAAGATCGCTCAAAGAAGCAAAAGACCAAATCAGGGCTTTTATTTCCTAAGAACGCCCGCAAAAAAGATGCCTAATACTATTAGCGAAGCATCTCTTCTTGAAGGATCGTGTCGTCATCGATGGCACAGGCAGCTATCCTTCCAACAATTTCATCAATCTGTTGCGGCGATATGCCCGTTCCTGGCCGCTTGAACGTGAGCATGTCACGCGTAATGGTTGTTCCTTCTGGAATATCGCAAGCTGCAACGATAGAACGTCGTGCGTTTTGTCGAGCAGCAACTTCAGACTCAGAATAGCCAAGTTCAGGCGAGCCACTTATCTCTTCGACAAACGCTACTCCATCGATGATCTTTCTTGCGTCTTCGGGATCCATAGCATGATAATGATCGTTGCCCTGCAGGGTCTTGTCGAGCGTGAAATGCTTCTCTACAACGTGGGCACCTAATGAATATGCAGTCTTGATCACATCCGCACAAGTATCAGGCTTGCAATGGTCGGAATACCCGATGATAGCATCAGGAAATGCCGCTTTCAAAGAAGCAATGCGGCGCAGGTTCGCATCTTGATACGGAGTCGGATATTCGAGCACGCAATGCATCAACACAAGCGGTTGATCATTGAAGCGCCGCACGGCCGCTACCGCAGCTTGCATCTCTGCAAGATCACCTGCACCCACCGACATGATGATGGGCTTTCCCTTTGCTGCTTGATATTCGATAAAAGGAATATTGGTCAGATCTGACGATGAAATCTTATAGACATCCATCATCAAGTCAAGATAATCTGCTGATTCAAAATCGAAAGCTGTTGAGCAAAACGCAATCCCGATCTTTTTGCAATAGCTTGCCAGCTCTCCATATTCCGCTTCACCGAAGGAGTCGAATTTCTTGAAAAGCTCTCGTTGGCTCGTCGTCGGTTCTTCCGAGGTGTCCCAATAAGAAGGAGAATCAGCAGCAGCAAGTGTTTCTGCTTTATAGGTCTGGAACTTCACTGCATGGATACCAGCATCTTTTGCCTCGCGGCACATTAGCTTTGCCGCCTCCAGAGGAGATATGTCTCTCTGCGTGCCGATGTCGTAGTAATTGACACCGATCTCGGCGATCAAGGTGAACTTACCCGAAACGATTCTCGAAACTAGCTCTGACATGGATCTCTCCCTACTATTTTGCGCCTAACATATCGCCGAGAATAATTCGTCGAACACGACCAATACCGCTTTTAAGGTCGTTTGCAAGCATACGATTCCGCATCTCGCGCCTTACCGAGGTTGCCGCCATAAGCCAGGTGATAGTAGTTTTGATATCCTCATCAAGCACTTCGCTACCAAGCCCGAGGTTGATGAAACCATTGTCCATCTGAGCAAAGGTATGAAGTTGTTCTCGCTCGTTTTGAGCAAGAACGATAGCTGGAACACCCATAGCAGCTAGTTCATAGGTAGTTCTGCCCTGAGAAGACAGAGCCAAATCCGCTTTACGCATGTGATCGCTCACGCGGGCAACGTCACGGCTTACATAGATGCCCTTTTGCTCGATAGCAACGATGGAATCGTTGCTATAACCTGGACCGAGCACGAAATCGAATTTCACTTGCACGCCTTCTTCATTGAGCTGTTGGGCGATCCGATACACTCGCTCGGTTAGATCGAGCGGGTCTGTTCCGCCAAACGAGACAAGAACCCTTAAAACATCCTCGTTGAAGCGAGAAGGAGTGGCTGCTTGGAATTCATCCCGCAAACAGACATACTCTTTACCTTGATAAGTGTTGTGATGAGGTGAAGCGCCTTCATAGAGAGCATTCACCACCGCATCAGCAAGACGAGCACCCTCTCCCATGTCTTCAAAGCTTATAAATCGCCCTACCCGCTCTTTGATAGCGCACACATATGAGGGTGTCGTATCAAGTAAGTCATTAACAAAGATGTCAATCTGATTCTCGTCGAGCCAAGAGAGAAGCTCATCATCATTAGCCACCTCAACGACCTTCATGTTTGCGCTCTTGAGCTTTTCGATGCCCAAGGGATGATGCGCATCACATATGAAAACAATGTCATGCTCGATCAAGTCATAGGCAAGCGTGAGCACGCGATAGATATGGCCAAGCCCAAGTTCACGATATCCATCAGCGCGAAATACGATAGTCTTCTTCGCGAGTAGCGCTTCACAAACGATCCAGTCTTGTTTCGTATCGATATCAGTAGCCTGATCATCGGGTACTTCGAAGACAGTTACTCGATCGCCCAGCCGACTTTTTTCGCAAACAACAGCACGCTTGCTGATCAGAAAAGCACCGGTCTCGAGATAGTGAGGAGGAAGCATCTGCCTGTTCAAGCGTTCTTCGTAATCAGGAATAGGGTTTTCTTCTCCATCAAGTATCCAGCTAAGATGCGGAGCATTCACCACGCTGATCATAGAGTCCCATTCACCTGATGAAAAAAGACCCAGCGCTTCATCGAGCGTTTCTGCTGTTAACAAAGGGGAAGTTGGCTGAAGCGTGACTACTATGTCAAATGAAATATTCTGCTCCTGTTCTATCCTCAATACCGCATCATAGATGACGGGATCGAGTGTAACCGCATCTTCGGCAAGGGCAGAATCCCTATCAAGTGCGATAACTCCTTCGTATTGCTGAGCAAATTCTCTGATCTCCTCTGAATCAGAAGAGACAACAACCGTGTCGATAAAAGCACTTGCTAGAGCGTTCTCGATCGAATACGCAATGAGAGGCTTACCGTTCATGAGCCTCATGTTCTTTCGAGGAATACCTTTTGAGCCACCACGAGCTGGTATGACTGCTATTGTTCTCATGCGCCTTCTCACTCTATCTTGAAAATACTTCACTTTGATTTCGATACCTTGATCGACATCAACAAGTTCAGTGCTTGTTCTTGTTTCTCCATTGTATAAGCCCGCGCGTGATTCTTGCAGCATTTCTTGCACCGAAAACACAAATGAGGAGACTTAGGACTTTCTCTCGAAGATTCATCGACCCCCTCGGAACGAAAAGATCTCGGTAATGATCGACAATTCCTTCAACCGTAGCAAGAGCATTTTCATCAAGCCAGTCAACATGCTTGTAGAATTCTTCGACACTTCTTCTTGCAGCCTCATTCTTGAGTGCGTTCCGAAAGCGTGCATCTAGAGAAGAATCATCGCCATACCGATCGATCCATTCCCGATAGAGCGTAAAGAGAACCTCGACCTGTTCGGGTCTACGTGCGGTCACGATCGAGCCTGCACGTCCTTCACGATAAAGGTATCCTGGATTCTCGTTGCTACCCATCTTGACATCAAGAGAGAACAAACGTGGCGTCCACTCTTGATCTTCAGAATAGAGTCCCGGAACGAACATGAGATCGTTCTGCACCAGAAAATCACGTCGATAGAATCCACGAATGCCCATGCGAAAAGCACCTTGCTCTTCGAACATACGCGCCATTACCAACTGGCTTTTGGCAGAATAGGTCCACTCGTCAGGAATATAGACATCATCGGGCTTGAGATCATCAGAGCCGTCCAGGAACCAGGACATTCTTCCCTGAATGAACTCCACATCCCCCTTATGCGCTACAAGCACAGCTAGGAACGATTCAAGGGTATCTGGGGCTAGAAGGTCATCGCCGTCGACAAAATATACCCAGGTTCCTTGTGCGTTTTCGATACCTGTATTGCGCGCTGCCGACAAGCCCGCATTCGTTTGATGTATGGTTTTGATCCTCGCATGCTTTATGGCATATTCGTCGCAGAAAACAGATGATCGATCCGTAGACCCATCATCAACAAGAATGATCTCTTCCGGCTGAATCGTTTGGTTGATGATGCTATCCACGCATTCGCAAATATAATCTTCGATATTGTAAACAGCAACGACGACTGAAATGCTTTCTTTACGCTGGTCGACGGAGTGTTTTGCAGTGGGGATATTCAAGATCGACTCGCTTGCTACCGACTTCTTAGATCAGACAAAATCGTAAAGCATTCTTGCAAACCACGCAATTTGAAAACACGAGAGCAAGCAAGATAAACACCAGCGTAAATGACGATCTGCAAAAGAAGTTGAAGTGCATAAGAAATATCGAATATGAGAGGAACGAGCGCAAATCCAGCGGCTAAAAGAGCGGCGAACAAAGTGGGCATTACGCTTCGTATCTGCGATAATGAACCCAGCCCGTGCATACGCTTTGCAGGAGCAAGATCGATGAAAACGCAAAGAAGTCCGTGCACACAAGCAGCCAAAGCTACCCAATATATGTTATGGAGCAAAATGGCGATCCCTGAGATAATGACCAAACCCGATAGAACCTTGATGAGCTGAAGCTTCAGGTAGAGGCCAGAATGCCCGAGCGCCATATACGCACGTAAATTCACGATACCCAGCATAAGCCCGAGATTCTGGACACAAACCAACTGAAAGACAAGCACGCAGGCAAGCCATTTTTCCGTTAATAGTAAGGCAATGAGCGGTTCTGCTGCCACCGCAACGAGAAGCGCCGTAGGCATGATAAGGTACGAACCAACTACAACCGCCTTTTGAATTGCACTTCTCAAGGCTTCTTTATCTGATTGAATCTCAGCAAAAGCAGGGAAGAAAACATTCTGTAAGGCATTCGAGACCATTGAGATCGCAGCATTAGGCCATTTTCTGCCCTGACTATACACGCCCAAATCTGCCGGGCTGCACACCTTGCCAAGGATCAATTCCGAAAGACCCAAATAGAGCGTATTGAGGATGCCAGTAACACAGATCTTCCAGCCATATGAAAAAAGCGCACGCGCTTCAGTACCTTCAAAATGAAGCGAAGGACGCCAAGGAACTTGGATGAGCATAACAATGCAAGCAAGAAGAGCTTGGCTGAGCGCTTGAGCGACAAGAGACCAAACCCCGAAGCCCAAGACTGCGAGCACAACACCTATCACGCCCGAGCCGATCGATGCAACAATATTTGAGTTGAAAAGAGCTCGAAAACGCATCCCCTTTTGCAGATAAGATCGCTGGATACTATTGAACGCCTCGACAAAGAGGATGAGCGCCAAAACTCTCAAATAAAGGGAAAGCTCTGCCATATCATAAAATGCTGCAAGCGCAGGAGCTGCAAAGAACACAATGCTATAGAGAACAGCAGCAAAACAGAGACTGAGCCAAAAGGCGGTTGTGAAAGATCGATCCGTAGCCTCTTGACGCTGAATAAGCGCTGCTCCAAAGCCGCTTTGGACAATGGTGTTTGCAACCTCGATCAAGACAAGAAGGATTGCCATAACACCAAATGCCTCAGGCATCAGAATACGTGCAAGGACAATCTGCAAAATAAGCGAGACGATCCTCGTCCCGCCTTGTTCAAGGAACGACCAGAAAAATGATGAGAGCAGCCTATTCTTCGTGCGAACCACCTGTATCACTCATATCGATCTTGTTCATCTACTCTCGCGGAACAATCTTGCATACCTATAACTTAGCTAAGTCTCAAAAACCTATCGAACAAACTGGCTTGGAATCAGGCAACATTGATCTTCCATTTTTGATTATTACCACCATTGCTGCTCCAAGCAGTCACGTTCGCACCAAGAGAAGGCGTTTTACCATGAGCATCAAGAACGAGGTTGGAGTTCGCAGCATTCCTGATTACCCAAGAACCCTTTCCGTCTGATTCAATGGTCCATTTCTGATTAAGCTGGTTATTCTTTCTGCTCCAAACCGAAATATTTGCGCCTAAAGCGGGATTCGCGCCTGCTGCATCAAGCACATAATCTTGATCAGCAGCGCTCTTGATAGTGTAATATCCCTCTCCATCAGGCATGAAGTACCATTTCTGGTTGTCCCCTCCATTCTTCGTCCAAATGCTCACGTTCGCACCAAGAGCAGGTTTCGCGCCTACTGCATCTAGGAGAAACCGTGCATTTGAAGCTGAAGAGATAGTATACCGAGAGCTATTAGACAAAGCTGGGGGATCGACAATGCGCATGGTGCCTACGGTCTTCGTTCCAGTGTAAGCCCCTTTACCTTTTATGCTCACCGAGTAATTGCCCGTACTGGTGGGAGGAGTTGTTCCGCCGTTGTAGAGAATCGTATAATCAGTGCCTTCTTTGAGCTGCTTCCCGGCAAGGCTCGCCGAAGTAGTTACTTTCAACTGCTGACCTGTCTTATTTCTCACCATACCTGATGGCGTAACGACCGCCGCAGCTAGATCGTTCATCTTGCTGATCTTCCATTTCTGATTGTCGCTTCCCTTGCTCGTCCAAGCAGTCACGTTAGCACCAACCTTCGGAGAAGACCCTGTCGCATCCAAGGCAAGACTATTGTTTGCAGCATTCCTGAGAACAAAAGACCCATTTGACTCAACCAATATCCATTTCTGGTTATTGTTGTTCTGTTTCTTGTCGGTCCATGCAGTAATGTTAGCTCCATTCTTAGGGCTTGAGCCTGTAGCGTCTAGAACGAGGTTTTGATTTGCCGCGCTCTTCACCATGTAATATCCGTTGTCATCAGGAACGATATACCACATCTGATTATTTTGGTTCTTGTTTGACCAAAGACTGATGTTCGCACCAACTTTTGGAGAAGCTCCAGCCGCATCTAAAAGGAGGCTTTGATTCGCAACAGATGAAAGCCTACAGGCGAAAGAGGTATCGATGTTTGGCTTCGGATAGACGGTCATGTTGCCTAGCGACCTGACACCCGAATAGGTACCAGTACCCGTAATAGTGACCTCATAGACTCCTGCAGCAGAGGGAGCAGTTGTGGTAGCAGAGCTTGTACCTTGTTTTTTATAAGAAATCGTATAATCGGTGCCCGCTTTGAGCGTCTTACCGTCGAGCTTGACAGTAATGGTGGGGCTGAGCGCCTTCCCGGTAACATTGCGCATCATGCCAGAAGTACTTATTGACGCAAAAGCAACGTTGAACTTCGGCTTCATAAAAGTGTAATCAAGATCAACTGCTTTGCTGTTAATACCCGGAACTGTTCCGTAGTCAGAGAACTGCCACATACCATTGCCAGAGGTAAAGTTCGAGAGACCTGCATAAGTAAGACCTTTCGAAGCATTCCATTCCGCAACCCACTTCGTCCAAGAGTTGAAACAGCTTGCCGTGAGCTTTTCGTTAAACCATGTCTTGTTCGCATAAACACCTGGAACATAACCAGCCGCCTTGATCTTGTCGCAGAATGCGGTAGCCATAGCAGCATAATCAGAACCTATTGTAGACGCATCTTCCATATCGAAATAAATCGGATACCCCACTTTAGAAGGGTTGAGACCAGCATCTTTCAAGCAGCGCAAAACATGATCGGCCTCACTTGAGGCTCGAGTAGCATTGGTCGCATATGAATAGATATAAACTCCGAAAGGAATACCATTATTGATGCATCCTCTTACGTTATTGATCCATTGATCATCATCTTGGCTCTTGCTGTTCTGCCCGTAGCCACAACGAATGATCGCATAGTCCACGCCTGAAGCTTTGACCGTCTTCCAATTGATAGTGCCATTATGTTCGCTCACGTCTATACCTTTGTAAGCATTCGTTCCCGTGTAATAACCCTTGGAGAACTTATCGAACCAATTGAATACCGTATGACCTTCGGGGTTTACGACCGCTGAAAAAGTTGAGAGGATGTTCTCCGGTTCAACATTTGCGCCATCAGCGCTCGTTAGACGTTCGCCATCTTTAAAACGATAACTATTTTCCTTCTGAGGGTCTGAGGTTGAATCGAGCGTTGGCCCAATCTCGACATCATATTCTTGAGGTGTTGATTCTAAAACCGTCTCATCTGCATATGCAACAAAAGGAGAAAGGGTAAGAACGAGCAGAAGAGCGATAAAGAATGCGAGCAACGATTTAGCAGTAATTTGCATTCCAAGCCTCAACTTTCTGTCCAAGGACTTTGACATAACCTCATACACAAGCCTATCCAAATTGCCAACAAGACAGGCGGAGCGCACGGTCGAACTTCTCTGGCGTCAAGTCTTTACGTCGGATTCTTTATTTTCCTAAATTAACGATTCGTTATCAATAGTTCTACGGTTCAGAAACATATCTTCCGCAGAAGAAACATGTAAACGGCATTTCTGGCTCTTTCAAGGACAGAGGCGGAAACATCATGTTTCCGCCTCTGTCCAAACTCTCCTGATAAGATTTGTTAGTTATACAAAACAACTGTTGTTCCTCTGCCTACATTGTTGTATATCCATTGAGCGCTTGGGATGGCAAGCCTAACGCAGCCATGAGAAAGGCTGTTCCCTAATTCGCTCTCGGAAGCCAAGATCGTATGGAAGAAATAGCCGCCGCTAATCTGCGTGCACCAACGAGCACGACTGTCAGTCGTCAAAGACATTCGCTTATAGCCTGTCGTCCGATAGACGCCAGTAATGGTTGGCGATCCAGGCGCACCCGTCACGCAACTCCAGTAATGCTGATACGACCAATTACCTTGAGAGCCTTTAAAGACACCAACTTTATGAGTGGCGCGGTTGACCATGATCAAATAGCCCGTTCCGCTACTGTAACCCTGAGCCTTATTGAGCATATCGCGCTGGGGCGCTGGCATAGGTGGAACATAGGTTGTTTTTTCTAGCTTGAAATGCTGCGAGGAAGCATTAGTATCCTTCACCAGACAGACATTGGCTCCATTGGTAGGACTTGAGCCATTGAATCCGATAACCACCTGCGAATTCGCCGCGGAGACAAGCTTGAAACCTCCATCGCTGTTGTAGACAAGATACCAACGCTGGTTCTTTTGATTCTTCTGGTTGAACTGGGCGATATTGGTTCCTGCGTTCGATGCTCCCTTCGCGGCATCCAACGCCTTTCCGCTGTTGCAGTTCACAACGGTATAGGTGCCATCCGAATTGCGCGTGAAATTGAATTTCTGATTGCCGCCACCATGGTATTTCCACATAGCAACATTGCCATTATTTCCTGTCGAAGACCCCACGATCTCCAAGACTTGGCTTGTGTTCACACGAGACCGAATGATATATGTCCCATTCGGCAAAGGAGCAGTCGTTACGAGGTTCCATCTCTGATTCACGCCGTTCGTGATCACTTTCGTGCCGACATTGGTGCCCGATGCTACTTTAGAGTTCGTTACGTCAAGCGCTTTACCTGTTTCGACATTCGTAAGTACGTAGGAACCACCAACGATCGAAGCCTTCCATTGTGATTTCGTATCAACGCCCGATGCAACTTGCACTGCATTGCCAAGACCGTTATCAGCGAGGTATTTCCCTGAACAGACTGCTTGTAACGTGTAGACATTTTCCTTTCCTGCTACTGCTTGAATGCTCCATTTTTGAGCAATTCCCGCATTGTTCGTCCACGTCTCGATGTTGGCGTTATTAGATCCTGATCCTGCAGTTACATCAAGCACCTGTGAAGCATTGAGTGCTGATTTGAGATTGTAAAGACCGGTAGGCATAAGATTGGTGACGCGCTCGAGCTTGAACTTCTGTTCATTGCTCGTTGGCGAATATCCCGACGTACAAACATTCGTGCCTGCTTTTGGCGAAGCAGATCCCACATAGAGAGCGTAACCATTTTTCTTATTGAAGAAGGTATAAGAGCCATCTGCATTCTTCTGCGCGCGCCATAATTGGTTATCAGCAGTGCTTGCTGTATACATCACAGCATTCGCTCCTGGAACAAGAGAATTATTCTGTACCGTAAGCGCTTTATTCGAGTGTACGCTGATGATGCGATAATACCCATTCACATATTCAAAACGAAACAGCTGCCAGGGCATCTTGGTTGCAGACCAAATTTGAACATTGGCATTGTTTGCTGTTGAAGCAGCATTTACATCAAGCTGCAGATTATTATCACGAATCGATTTAATACAGTAATATCCCGTGGTATCGATGGTATTTTCACATTTTGCAACCTGTGCAGGAACAGAAACCAACTTGAACTTTTGAGCTTTGGTCGAATTGCTCATCCAAGTTTCGATATTAGTACCAGCTGCACTCTTTCCTGCTTGCACATCAAGAGAGATGCCTGTATAAAGCGCCGAACGAATAGAGAATGAACCGTCAGAATTTTTGAGGAAGATCCATTTTGAGCCTCGTACGTCCGCGTTAGCCGATTGGATAACATTAGCTCCGCTCAAAGAATTATTAGAGGCAACACTCAAATATTTTCCTGACCGCTTGTTCTTGATGAGTACATAATTCCCACTATGAGAAATCTCCCATGCCTGATTTGCTGAAGCATTCGATGCGGCAAGTTGGATGTTAGCTCCCTCATTAGTTGCGCCATTCTTAACATCAAGCACCGGATTCCCACCTACTGCAGATGCATAGATTACATAAGTCCCATCCGCGATGACGTTCTTGTTTTGCGCAGCAAGACTATCAAGACTGGTGTAAACATCGTTCAATGTTTTGATGGTCCACTTCTGATTATTCTGGTTCTTAGCGCTCCATACGCTCACGTTCGCTCCGCACTTAGGAGAAACCCCTGCAGCATCGAGCACAAGACTTGGGTTAGCAGCGTTGCGGATGATATAAGAGCCATTGGTGGACGGCTCTATGACCCACTTCTGGTTATTCTGGTTCTTGGTGGTCCAGATCGATACGTTCGAACCTACCTTTGGAGGGTTAGCAGCAGCATCGATGATGAAGGACTTGTTCGCTGCCGACTTGATGGTGTAGTAGCCATCTGCACCAAGCGTGAGATACCACATCTGATTCGCACCATTATTGCGCGTCCACACAGTTACATTTGACCCAACTGCTGGTTTCTTTCCAGCCGCATCAAGCATAAAATTCGAATTGGTAACAGGGCTAAGAGCATACTGGGTATTCTCCTTGAATGGAGAGCTGAACAGCTTGTAGTCTCCGATCTTGATCGATCCAGAATAGCTGCCCGACTCCAACGCTTCAGCAACGAGAGGATAGGTTCCAGCCGCAGTTGGAACACGGTACTCCGAACCAAACTTCAGACGGTAGTCTTTGCCTTCAACGAGCGTTTTTCCTGATACTTTAATGACCACTGTTGGTTTGATTTCGCGCCCAGGGACAACATTTCTCATCATGCCCTGCTTGCTCACTTGAGCATTCTCAATACTCGTTTTAGAGACACTCGTGGCTTGAATAGAGGATCGAGAACGTGCATTTTGCTCATTCTGCGACTGGTCATCTATAGCAGTCGAAGATGCCCCTTGGCTATCGAGTGTGTTTGTTTGCTGAGCCTGATTCACCTCAGCAAGAGCGGGCGAAGCAAGAGCGACTATTGAGAACATAAACGCGAATACAACCGTAGAAAAGACAAGACGTGCTGTTTTCTTCATACATACCACCGTAATCGAAGGACTCAGATACTAGGTTTTTCAAAGTAAAGCATTTAAACTACAAAAAGCTCATTGAGCAGGGAAATATTATATACCCTAACCCTCTCCATCAATGACAGATCAGAAGAAAAAATGCTCAATAGAAGAGAGCGCAGAAAGACAGCATTCTATACCGCCTTAATATTCCACTTCTGGTTGTTGCCACCATTAGCGGTCCAGACGC
>CABQIW010000012.1 GCA_902464295.1 uncultured Eggerthella sp. | reverse complement strand
TTCCTCATTCGCGTGGGGTGCCGCAAACGACCTATCTGACATCATATTCCCAAACGATGCTATAAGCGATATTCCCGCTGATGATACGCAAGATTCTGTGGTGCCGAGCGGCGAAAACAGAGCGAATGAAACGATTGAGGTCGGTGCTTTAAGCCAAGAAAGCCCTATGAAAGGCTTAGATGAATCCGCAGGAAACGCGGATGATGAAGCGTTCACGGAAGAATCCAACAATACGGTCGCAGATGGTGGCATTAGTGCTGCTGCAGAGAATGAAGGTATTGAACCTCTTGCGGAGGTTGAGAACGTCCCTTACATAGATGCGGACGGCAACCATGTCACGTTGTCAAGTGGCGTGAGCGCGACCGTGGTTACGGCAGATGACACCGTTTGGGCTGATGGCTGGTACATCGTGAACAGCGGCGTGGACATTTCTGAGCGCGTAACGGTGAGTGGGAACGTGAACCTTATCTTGGGCGATGGATATACGTTCACCGCAGGGAAAGGCATTCAAGTTGGTAGTGGTACATCTTTGAGCATCTACGCACAATCAACGAGTGCAGGAAGTATGGGCTCGCTGGTTGCCAATGTATTTGGAGAGGATACTCTCACAGCAATCGGTGGCAGCAATACGAAAGGTTGCGGAGATATCACAATAAACGGTGGTGCAATACGTGTAACGGGTGGCCGTACAGGAGCTGCAATAGGTGGTGCTTCTGGTGGAACTGGCGGCAATATCCAAATAAACGGCGGCATCGTTACGGCGCTGGCCGGCACAGACGGAGCCGCAATAGGTGGGGGCGCATTTGGAGGCACGGCTGGCACTATAACCATCAATGGTGGAACAGTAAATGCAACCGGTGGTCAACGCAGCGCTGCCATAGGCGGTGGAAGCAGTGGCAACGGTGGCACCATAACCATCAACGGTGGAACGGTGAACGCGACTGGCGGCGATTACTCATGTGCAATAGGTGGCGGCCTCAGTGGCGAAGGTGGCAACATAACCATCAATGGGGGCAATGTGAGTGCAAAGAGCATCAGCGTGGATTGCGCGGCTATCGGCGGATCTAGCCGGGCATCGGGTGGAAACATCGCACTCAATGGCGGCTTCATCGATGCCCAAGGTGTTACCTCTACTGCTGGAGGAGATATAGGCCCCGGTATTGGCAATGGAGAAGGTGGCGCAGGATGTACGCTCTCCACTACAGATAGCGGCAGCGCTTTCATCACAACGAATATGATCAATGGCAGTGAAGCACCGCTCATAAGTTGTATCTACTTCATCGGTGCCAATGGTTATGTAAGGGGAGATCAAGCTCTTGCAAAGGACCTTCATCTAAGTCAGAGTCAATCTCTTTCGATTTCTTCCGGAAGCACGTTGCGTGTGCCCGCAGGCATCACTCTTACTAACGATGGCAAGCTCTTCGATAACGGAATGCTCATAAATAATGGCACCATCGTCAACAACGGTGGGACGCGTGTGTTGAGCTCCGCAAAGCTTGTCAATAATGGCACATTCACGAACAATGGCACTCTTGAAGTTCTTGGAACTTTGGAGAGCACGGGCACCATAGAAGGCACAGGCGCATTCAGCGGAAACAAGGCATCGCAGAGCGCTCCTTCTGCCCCGCAGAAGCAATCCGTTACAGAAAGCAGTGTCACGCTCGTCCCTATGACCACAAGTGGGAATGGCGATTTACAATACGGCTATTCATCGGATGAAACCGTGCCTGCTTCATGGCAGACAAGCAATACGTTCACGGGGCTTTCCGCGGACACGGCCTACACGTTCTTCGCGCGCTACGAGGGAAACACCTACTTTGAGGCAGCAACATCTGCAGGCACGAGTATCGCAACAGCAGCCATAAGATCGGGGCACGTAGAGAACGTAACGGATGCTTCGCTGAACTATTTGGGTGCGGATTTCGTGTTGCCGGGTGACGCGGTTGCGGATGCGATCCTTCCTGCTTATGCGCGCAAGCAACTCAGTCTCGGTAAAGACGTCGATATCTGGATGGAGTCCAACAGGATAACGGATGGCTCCATTTCTTCGGCTGTGGAAAGCGAATTGGGCGATTTCCTTCCTACGGCCTATTTTGGCCTTACCTCATACTGGCAGGTGGAAGGGGAGACGCCCGTGCAGGCGGCCGCTGAAACCAGAGATGATGCTATGGTCATGGTGCGTTTGAAGCTGCCAGATTCAGCCATCAATACCGATCCTTCTATAACGCGAGAATACAAGGTGGTTTGCGTTTACAACGGCGTGGCGACCCCCCTCATCACTCGTTATGACCCTGACAGTCAAACGGTAGAGTTCCGCACCAACAGGTTCGCTTCCTTCTGCCTAGCTTGCAAAGACACACGCGACGGCAAGACGGTCTATCCTGTGATGGTGCGAGACAGCTATGCGCAAGATAGTGGCCAGGGGCAATACGCAGCAGGCGATACCGTAGTGGTGAATGCAGGAGCGCGAGATGGTTACATGGTTGAGTTCTGGAATGGAACGCCTTCTGACAAGATTCATTTCACAATCATCGATAGCTCGCATGCAAGCTTCGTTATGCCCGAAGGTGCCGTTATGGTCTCTCCTCAGTGGGTTCGCATTGGAGACATCAGCGATGTGACCGATGTGGAAGCTAATGCGTTTCGTGCGAAGCTCATGAATTCAGGCGTGGATTTGGCAGAGCGCGTGCTTCCAGCTGATGCGTTCGCCCAACTCCCTGCTCTGAAGAATGTGGACATTTGGCTGAAATCGGTCGAGGGTATATCGGATGCGGATGCAGCTCTTGTGGCCGAGAACTTGGGCGACTGGACGCTGGCAAGCGAGGTGGACCTGGCGCTATTCTACAAGATGGACGGTGTGGAGACGCAGATCCATGAGACGAACAAGCCGGTGACTGTGCAGCTGACGCTACCTGATTCTGTCATCAACGCCGATGCTTCAAAGACACGAACTTATGAGGTGCTGCGCGTGCATGAGGGTGCGGTGTCCGTGATTCCTGTCACTTTCGATGCGGACGCGAAGACGCTCACATTCGAGACCGACAGGTTCTCGGCTTATGCGATCGCTTACAAGGATGCAGCCGCTACAACGCCCGGTGGCGAAGATCCTGGGGACAATGGTTCCAACAACGGTAGCGCGAATGGCAGCTCCAGTGGAGACAACGATGCAGCAGGTGTGTTGAGTGCCACGGGAGATAGCGTAGGTGCACTCGTTGTCCTTCTTTTGAGCATGGTCGTGGCAGCCGGCATCTTGGGCGCGCGCCATCGCAGGGCATCTTCTGCGCAAAAAGGGAAGCATGCTTCGCGCTAGGGTCAGATACGTATTTCAATAAGCAATTTATGATGAATGCCTCTTTTGTTCGAGGGTATAAAGCCGCTTTCATAGGATATGAATTGGTGGTCGTTCGTTGCATGAGTGGTATCATGGATGAAGCTTGAACCACAAGCTCATGCAAGCAAATCAAGGAGGAATTCCATGGGCATCATCGTTGATGTTTACGGTCGTGAGGTTTTAGACTCCCGCGGCAATCCGACAGTAGAAGTTGAAGTCACGCTCGACGACGGTTCGATGGGTCGCGCTGCGGTTCCCTCAGGCGCTTCCACGGGCGCATTCGAAGCGGTCGAGTTGCGCGATGGCGATTCCGAACGCTACCTCGGCAAGGGCACGCTCAAGGCAGTTTCCCATGTGAACGATGAGATCGCTGATGCTCTTATCGGCTTCGAAGCAGACGATCAGCGTGCGATCGATGCAACCATGATCGAGCTCGACGGCACCGAGAACAAGGGGAACTTCGGCGCGAACGCGATCTTGGGCGTTTCGCTTGCAGCTGCAAAGGCCGCTGCTGAATCTGCCGAGCTTCCGCTCTATAAATATGTAGGCGGCGTTAACGCCAACCTGCTGCCTACGCCCATGATGAACATCCTGAATGGTGGCGCTCATGCCGACAACAACGTTGACTTCCAGGAATTCATGATCATGCCGGTGGGCGCACCGACCTTCACTGAAGCGCTTCGCTGGTGCGCGGAGATCTACCATACGCTCAAGAAGGTTCTTCACGATGCAGGCCTGGGTGGCGGCATCGGCGACGAAGGTGGCTTCGCTCCCAACTTCAAGACCAACGAAGAGCCGCTTCAGTACATCGTGAAGGCATGCGAAGCTGCAGGCTATAAGCCGGGCTCCGATATCATGTTCGCGATGGACCCCGCTTCGACCGAGTTCTACAACGCCGATACCTGCAAGTACGTGCTGGCTGGTGAAGGCCGCGAACTCACGAGCGATGAGATGGTCGATTATTGGGAGGCACTCGTTGAGAAGTATCCCATCATCTCGATCGAAGATGGCATGGCAGAAGAGGATTGGGACGGTTGGCAGAAACTCACCGCGCGCATCGGCGACAAGGTTCAGCTGGTGGGCGACGATCTGTTCGTCACCAATTCCAAGCGTCTTGCCAAGGGCATCGAGCTGGGCTGCGCGAATGCGATCCTGGTGAAGGTGAACCAGATCGGTTCGCTTACGGAAACCATGGAAGCCATCCAGATGGCAAAGCAGGCAGGCTATGCATGCGTCATGTCGCATCGTTCGGGCGAGACCGAAGATACCACTATCGCCGACTTGGCGGTTGCTACCAACGCTGGTCAGATCAAGACGGGCGCACCGGCGCGTTCCGATCGTGTGGCGAAGTACAACCAGCTCATTCGCATCGAAGAAGAGCTGGCAGATGCGGGTCAGTATGCAGGCATGAAAGCGTTCTACAACATCAAGCGTTAATCATGTGCGCATACCAGCAGTCATGCTGAACGCAGTCTAGTTGCAGACTAGACTTGCAAAGACGATCAAAGGACCAGTGCTCAAAGGGCGCTGGTCCTTTTTGTTGGAGCTCGACTGAGGCTTTCATCATGCGCGAACTTTTTTCATCCGCAGCCGTTGCCTCTGCGGTTCGCTGCGCGCGAGCGGGTATACTACAAGAAGAAACGACAAAAGGATCGCTTGTGGACGTATCTTTCAACGGCTTTACCGCCCATTCATTCAAGAACCGTAATGGTGGCTATCAGTACTCGCGCAACATCGAAGCGCAGGAAGATGCCAAGAACGAGGGTTTCAGCGAGGAAGCGCTCGCGCGCATTCCCGAGAAGGATCGCCGTTGGTCGTGGGTCGAGGTAAGCCGCAGCGCCATTCAGTACAACGTTTCCGAAACGCGTCGATTGCTCGGGCAGCGTTGTCGCCTCATGGCGGTGGTGAAAGCTGATGCCTATGGGCACGGAGCCAACGAGGTGGCGAAGATCGCAACGGCTGCTGGCGCATCGTATTTGGGCGTGGCAACGGTGGACGAGGGCATCGAGCTGCGCAAGGCGGATTTCCGCGAACCTATTCTGCTTCTGGCGGAGCCGCCCATCGAGAGCGTGCCGCTGCTGCTGCACTATCGCATCATCCCTTCGGTATACACGTCCGACTTTGCGATCAACTACGCCGAGATCGCCGACGCGCACAACCTAAAAGCACCGTTTCACCTGGCCATCAACACGGGCATGAACCGCATTGGCGTGCGTCACGATCAGGTGGTAGAGTTCATCTCGCAGATCAGCTTCCATCGGGCGCTCGATCTGCAGGGATGCTTCACGCACTTCGCAACCGCCGATGCCGCTGAAACGCTCGATTTCCAGATCCAGATCAACCGTTTCGTCGAGAGCATGCGCGCGCTCGAGGCCGCGGGCATCAACCCTGGCATCGTTCATTGCGACAACTCAGCGGCCATCTATCGCTTCCCGAAAACGCATTTCGACATGGCGCGCTTGGGCATTTCGCTCTACGGCTATCAGCCAGCGAACGACACGCATCGCATCATCACGCTGCGCCCCGCCATGAGCGTGTTCGCGCGCATCACGAACGTTATGCAGGTTCCGATGAGCGAAGGCGTGAGCTACGGCATGAACTATCGTAGCCCTGGCAGCGTGAAGATCTGCACAGTACCCCTTGGTTATGCCGATGGTCTCATCCGCTTGCTTTCTGGCCAGATCAAGTTTGCCTATAAGGATCGCGCTGTGGCGCAGGTGGGCAACATCTGCATGGATCAATGCATGTTCGAGGTCGACATCCGTTCGCGCGTGGGCCAGCCAACGCTCGATCCGCAGATCGGCGATGTGGTGCAGATCGCGGGACCGAACGCGCATGTCGATACTTCGATCGATACGATGGCGCGCAAGGCGGGAACGATCCAGCACGAAGTAACGATCGGGCTTTCCCACCGCATGCCGCGCTACTACGTATAGGAGCACGTGAAACGGTAGAGTGGCAACGCGTCTGCTTCGTTTCGCGCCCTTGCCTTGCGTCGAGCTCTTATCTCTTTCAAGGAGCCAACTATGAATGACGAAAAAGACCTGGTGACTAAGCATTTGCAGTACGCACAACCTCAGCCTGTGTCCGCACGTAAGGCTGCGCCGATCGCGCCTGCCGAAACGCTCGATGAGCTGCACGCTCTGGTGGAGGGGTGTACCAAGTGCGATCTGTGCGAAACGCGCACGAAGATCGTGTTCGGCTCCGGCAATCCGCACGCACGTATTCTCGTGATTGGCGAGGCGCCCGGAAAGAACGAAGATTTGCAGGGTGAGCCGTTCGTGGGCGCGGCGGGGAAGTTCCTGAACGAACTGCTCGAGGACGCTGGTCTTAAGCGCGAGGATATCTTCATCGCGAACGTGCTCAAGTGCAGGCCGCCCGCAAACCGCAATCCTCAACCGCACGAGATCGAGGCGTGCGCTCCGTATCTGCGTGCGCAGACCAAGATCATCAACCCCGATGTTATCGTCACGCTCGGTAATTTCGCCACGCAATTCATCCTGCGTACGACGGTAGGCATCACGCGCTTGCGCGGCACTGTCCAGCAGGCAGGGCGCTTTTTGGTGCTGCCCACGTTCCATCCTGCGGCTGCGATCTATGATCGTTCTAAGCGAGATGTGCTGATATCCGATTTTAAACAGGTGGGACAGATCGTGCGTGATAGAATGGCAGCGAGAAGTAAGGAACAAGAATCTTCAGCCGAATAGTCGGCTCGAATCAAAGCAATTAAGGAGACTATCATGGTAGAAAAATCCGATGTAGCTGCAGTGCTCGAACTTATCCGTCCCTCTCTTCAGGCCGATGGCGGCGATGTTGCGCTCGTCGATGTGAGCGACGATGGCGTGGTCACCGTTGAGCTGCAGGGCGCTTGCAAGGGTTGCCCCATGTCTCAGATGACCTTAGCCAATGGCGTTGAGCGCATCCTGAAGGAGCGCATCCCGGGCGTTACTAAGGTTGTGCCAGCACAGTAGCAGTAGCAAACGTACGCACTGAAGCGCCGCCCTGTTGCGGCGCTTTTTCATCTCATGAAAGGTTTGTCCTATGGCATTTTGTTGGGAAACACGCGGCTGCGACGAAGAGATGATGTCGCGCTGCCCGCACAATACACCCGGTGAACGCTGTCCGGCCGACTGTCATTTTGCTGCTTGCCATCGTCCCACTCATCACGTGACCATGGATCCAGCGCTCATATTCCGCGTCGACCTTGACCGTGAACACTGCATGAAGGACATCTGCCAATTCTGCGAGTTCTTCCTTACGAACGCGCCCGTGCTGGAAAGTGAAACAGCCAAGTAGCGATTCGGCATCAATCGGCAGCTGACCTCTTGAATCGAGCGGAGTTCTTCGATAATGAAGGCACGCTCGATAGACAGATGCAACGCATGGTGTGCAGCGCGTAAGAGGAGGTCAGCCATGGATGATGTTCTAGTCAAATGCCCGAATTGCGGCATCAAGGATCTCGATCTGCGTGCGTATACGTCCATGATGGTCTTGAGCAATACGCAGGCGCTCTTCACGGTATATTGCAATCATTGCAACCAAACCGTATCCACGGTGGCGAACATCCCTCCCGTACTCTATCCCGACGTATACCAGGCAGCTGCTGAAGTGGATGCCGGCATGGGACGCAAGGTCGAATAGCGCTCTGGGCGTTCTGATCGCGTGCTCGCCCCTGCGTTCTGGCCATGATGACCTCATGGATCGCCTTCATCGCTCCATTCAGCTGGTGACCTTGGGAGCGCTCGGTTCAATGCTTATAATGGGAGCATGCTCAACGATCTCTACCAAACACTTGACCCCATAGCTTTTTCGATCGGCCCGTTTTCGGCGCGTTGGTACGGCATTGCTTACGCGCTTGGCTTTCTGCTGGCGGCCGTGGTCATCTACTTCGTGGGCAAGCGCTGGAAGATGCGCTTCGATTTCGAGAACATTTGTGTGGTCATCATCTGCGCGATGGTGGGCGTGGTCATCGGTGGGCGCCTGGGTTATGTGCTCGTTTACAAGGGTCCCTTCTATGCGGCGCACCCGCTCGAGGTGCTGAATTTCGCGAATGGCGGCATGAGCTTCCATGGGGGATTAGTGGGCGCACTGCTCGCTGGCATCGTGGCGGCGAAGATCATCAAGATGCCCTATCTTTCGCTGCTCGATGTAGCCATCATCGGTGTGCCGATCGGGTTGTTCTTCGGCCGTTGCGCGAACTTCGTCAATGGCGAACTTTGGGGCGCGCCCACCGATCTGCCTTGGGGCGTGGTGTTCGGCGGCTCGGCAGGAATGATGCCGCGCCATCCGAGCCAGCTCTACGAGGCGCTGCTCGAAGGAGCGGTGCTCTTCATCATCCTGTTCGCGATGTCGTTCAAGAAGCCGCCCTTTCCGCGCGGAACTTACATCGGCACCTTTTTGGTGGGCTATGGCATCTTCCGCTTCCTGGTCGAATTCATTCGTCAGCCTGATGCACAGATCGGCTACCTGCTTGGAGATTGGTTTACGATGGGGCAACTTCTTTCGATTCCGCTCATTGTGGCGGGGGCGATTGTGCTTATATATGCCTGTGTAACGAAGCGGCCGCAAGAAGGGCCGTATTCATTAGTGAATGAGGAGGAATAACATGAAACTTCAGTTCTTCAAATGTGAACATTGCGGCAATATCGCGGTGAAGCTTTTTGACGAAGGTCCAGCGCTGTTCTGCTGTGGCGAAAAGATGAGCGAATTGGTGCCCGATAGCGTCGAGGCTTCTCACGAGAAGCACATTCCCGTTATCGATTTCGTTGATGGCGTGGTGCGCGTGAAGGTTGGCGAAGAGCCACATCCTATGATCGATACGCACTGGATCACCATGATCGTGCTTGAGACGAACCGTGGCTTCCAGTATGCGAAGCTGAATCCTGGCGATGCGCCCGAGGCTGAATTTGCGCTCGCACCAGGTGAGAACCCTATCGCAGCGTACGATTACTGCAACATCCATGGCCTGTGGGTCAAGGAGGTCTAAGTACTGCAAGGCAGAGCATTGCTCTCTAAAGAGGCTGGTCGGTTCATAATGACCAGCCTCTTTTATTTGAGAGGCAAGTTATCGCTTTGTTCAAAAAGAGCTTTGAAACGCTTACGATAGGCGCCAGGAGTATCACCAGTTTTCTTAAGAAAAGCGCGGTTGAAGGATCTCGTTTGGGGGTATCCCACTAGTTGTCCGACTTTGTCAATCGGTAAAGAAGTCATGCTCAAGATGTTCTTAGCATGAAGGATTCGAATATCCTCCACATAGCGTGAAAAGCTTTCTCCCATACAGTGATCGAAATCGTTTTTAAACTGAATAGCATTGAGTCCTTTTTCTTGTGAGAATGATTTCAGGGTCATTCGCTCTCCGTGGTGCATGTAGATATCCAAGAGCAACTCATGATTTAAGACTATAGGCAGCGCATCATCAGCTTTATCAAAGAAGCGTTTTAGCATTTGTTTTCGATACTCTTTTGGCGCCATTCCATAATGGTCTTTGAACAAACGGTAAAAAGTACTTTCAGAGGGGATGCCGCATTCTTCCGCGATCATTTTGATGGTCATAGATGGATAAGCCAGCAAGAGCGATCCAGCAAAGCCCATGCGAATGCCGGCGAGTACCTTCGAGCATGTTTGGCCAAACTCCTTTTCGAAGAATCGATCAAGAGAACCTGTACTCCATCCAATGCTTTGCGCCAACGCTTTAACGGTGATGTCTTCGTTAAAGTGCTGCAAAAGATAAGCAGGTATCTGCCATTGTTTGGAGACAGGTCTTTCATCAACGCAAAGTGAAAGAGCTTTTTCGATAAGACAAGTGATGAGATATTGATCGATGGGAGATGCTGGTAGGCCAGGATGTTCGTCAAAGCTTCGTACTAGCGAACGCATGATCTCTCGAATCTCTTGATATTCGCGTTCAGAACATTTCAGGCAAGGCGAAGATCCATTGAGTATTTCGAAAGCATTTCTCAATAGCGTTTTATTCTTGATGCGTGATAAGAGGAAGCCTATGTCAAAATCGACGAATAGCGCAGTGACATAAGAATCCTTGTCATTTTTGAGGCTATGAACCCGGTGAGGCATTATTATGCATAAGCTATCTTGCGTTGCAGGATACTCTTGTCCGTTGATCCTGTGGACTGCTGCTTGAGATTCGACGATCATCAACTCAATATGGTTATGACGATGAGGGGGTATGTCGAATATGCCGCTACTGCATACGGCATTGAACTCAAAAGGAGACAGGGGAAGTGATCTATCCAGCTGATTTGTCTTGTCGAAATGAACAGAAAACGGCGTGGAAGAATCATATGTGCTCATTGATTATCACTTCCAATCTGCGGAGCGATATTGGCAATACTTCTATTTGCTAGTGAAAAAAGGAAATGCAGAACGTTTCTGTTATGCAGGTATTCAGCAATCGTGCCATCACAGGGTTCTGGCAAAAGACTCTCTATCATCGTGCTTGCTTCAAGTGCGATATCGTTATTAAGTTGTGCAATTTCATTCTTTTCCCTCAATACCTGAAAGGTGAAAAGATCTATAAAAGGATCGGCTAGAAAATCAAGCATGAAGCTTGAGCTGAACTCGATGACCCATGCCTGCATTTTGCTATCGCTATCTGCTTCAAAAAGAAAGCTATCAAAAGGAGTAAGAAAGCAGAGTGAACCACGCTTGAGATTACTGGCTGTCCCATTTAAAAACAGCTTTCCTGTTCCGTAGGTTATGAGAATCAAAACAAGAGACGCGTTTTGATACGAGGAAAAAGACGTGAAGGATCGGTAAGACTTATTCAATACAACATCAGGTTCATTCATCACATGCCACTTTGGTCTATTGAACAGTATGCTCTCTATTATATATGGAAATAATAGTAGTTAATATACTACAAAATGTCTTTTTTAATAGATGAGATATCCGTACTATCTAAGTGTGGATTGAAAAGGGTCTTCTAATCTAAAAACGCAAAACAACTAACCATTTTATGAAAGGATGCGCAAGGCGCCTTTAGATAGCTGTGTCTTATTTCAGATTCACAAAAAACAAAAGTAAGTATATAAGAATTGTCTGATTTGAGGGAGGATCAATGGGGAAGAAAATGAAAGCACTTGTTTATAATGGGCCGCATCAGCTGAGTGTTGAAGAGCGCGAGCTGCACGAAGCGGGTCCTGATGACGTGATCATCGCACCTACGGTTTGTACGATCTGCGGAGGAGAACTGCATTGTTTCCGTGTCGGAATTGAAGCTCGTCCAGATCGAACATTTGGACATGAGTATGTTGGCGTGGTAACCGAAGTTGGAGAAAACGTAACCGCAGTAAAACCGGGAGACCGCGCTTGGGGTATGGTAACTCATCCTTGTGGTGAACCCGACTGCGAAATCTGTAACTCCGGATTGTGGTGGATGTGCCCTAAGACGCTTGATCGTAGTACTAGCCACGGCGAACGAGGCGCACTGGCCGAGTATGTTTGGCTCGATCGTGCTGAAGGGGGAAATGGGGGCGTAACGAAGATCCCCGATTCCATTCCAGATTCCATAGCTATCTTCCTCGAGCCTTTGAGCTTCACTCATGCGGTAGTTGAACAGACCGAGATCAAAGAAGGCGACAAGGTCCTTGTATTTGGCGCAGGCTTCATCGGAAATGCAATTATGCAACACGCCAAGATGAAAGGCGCTGAGGTCATCAGTATCGATAAATCTGATTATCGCCTTGAGTTCGCAAAGAAATTCGGCGCCGATCACGTTATCAATGCGACAACAGAAGATGTGCGCGAACGCGTGAAAGAGATTTGGGGCACTGGTCGTTGGTACCACGGTGAATGTGGCTGCGCCGATGTGGCGATCGATGCTTGTGGTGGCGAAGATGCTTTGCGTAATGCAGTGCACCTGCTCCATATGGGCGGAACGCTCTCTCTGATCGCGCCGAGCGAAGAGCTGGTTGGTGTCAACCTTCATGAGATGGTCTTTAAGCAACTTCAGTTTAAGACGCCAGGTGGCAACAACGTAAAAGAGACACTAGAGCTGATGGAGCAGGGCGCTTACGACAATATTGCAGAGTTGGTTTCCCATCGGTTCAGTCTTGATGATGCGCCACTTGCATTTGAGACGCAGGCCAATCCTTATATCAGCATGAAGGTCGTTGTCGATATCCATCCTGAACAAATGCACGAGTAAATCGAGATAACGCTCCACTTAATTATGAAAGGAAAAGAAATGATTCTAGAAAATGTATATGGACTGTCTTCGCGTTTTGAAGTTGCTGAGAACCCTCAGGAAACTTCTGAACGTCAGATCTTGAACCTTATCTACTCCTATAGCTGGTTGCTTGATGCTGCTCAGTTCGATGCTATTGCAGAGCTGTTTGCAGATGCAGATATCTACATGGAAGGTGAATTGACCATCCAGAAGGACGGGAACGCATTCGCGCAGTCTTTCCGCGATTTCGACCAGGTTCATGAAGACGGGACTCTCAAGACGATGCATCTTGTCATCGATCCGATCATTCATATTGATGAAGAGGCAGGGACAGCAAATGCCGATCATTACACCGTTGTTGTGCAGGGCATCACGGGTGTGTTCGGGCCGCAGGTCATCTGTATGGATAAGAAGTTCGACACGTTCAAACGTGATGAAAAAGGACTGTGGCATTTTGCATCACGCAACATGGTCAATCGTGCTGTGGGAGATATCAGCCATCACGGTAAATACTCGTTCGGTGAAGCGGAATAGTCTAGCGAAAGAAACCCGGCGCGCTTTCTGCGCGCCGGTGAACAGAAAGGAGGAATGATGTCGTTTCCAATGCTTACAAAAGAAGGCAAGATCGGTCCGATGAAACTTAAGAATCGCATGATCATGTCAAGCATGGGTGTCAATTTGTGTGAGTATGACGGATCGCTTACTGAAGAGCTGATCGAATACACCGAGACACGTGCAAAGGGCGGGGTTGGTTTGGTCTCAGTCGGTTCTGTCACGGTCGCCCATCCCGAGGCGGTAGGCGCTCCGCGCCAGGCAGCTTTTGCGCGCGATGATCAAATTCCCCAGTATAAAGAACTTGCTGATCGCGTACACAAACATGGAGCAAAGCTATCGCTGCAGCTTCAGCATCCTGGCCTGGTCAGTGGAGTAAGCGCATTTTCTGGTTATGCGATGTTGTCTCCATCGATCAATGAAGCACATCCAGGAGATGTGGGCGCTTATCATGAGCTTGATGCATCGCAGCGTGCGATGCTCTTAGGCGAAGGTCAAGAGCAGCAGTTTTCACCCGAGATCAAAGAATGCACGAAAGAGGATATCGAATGGGTGAAGCAGAAATTCCATGATGCGGCTCGACGCTGTGTTGAGGCGGGCGTGGACTGTATTGAGATTCATGCGGGGCATGGATACCTTTTCGATAGCTTCCTTAACCCTCGTTATAATCATCGTACTGATGAATATGGTGGTTCTATCGAAAACCGCGCGCGCTTCCTTACCGAAACGGTCGAGCAGCTGAAAAAGGATTTTGGCGATAAGCTTGCTATTTTGGTCAAGATCAATTCAGTGGAAATGCTCACCGATAATGGCATTACCAATGAAGATGCGATTGAAACAGCGAAGCTTCTTGAAAAAGCAGGAGCGGACGCAATTTGTTGTTCGGCTTATGCCCCCGGTGAGCTGGCGTGTTGTCCAACGGCTTCCCATATCCCCTTCGATCGCAATACTCTCGTGCCATTCGCACGCAAGATCAAGGAGGCAGTTAGCATTCCCACAACATGCGTTGGTCGCATCGATATTCCTGATGCCGAACGTTATCTTGCTGAGGGAGCTTTCGATTTCTTGCAAATTGGACGAAAGCTACTTGCTGATCCTGAACTACCAAACAAGATCACGCAGGATCGCTATGACGACGCGCGTCTATGCTTGAATTGCTACTACTGCGTAAGTTGTATGTATGAAGGCAAATCAGTTAATTGCGCGATCAACCGTGAATGCTGCAATGAGACGACCAAACGCATAGAGCCTGCTTCAGTAAAGAAGACCGTTATGGTGATCGGCGGCGGACCAGCAGGTATGGAAGCTGCACGTGTTGCGGCAGAGCGTGGTCACAAAGTAATTCTGGTAGAGAAAGCCAATCGTTTAGGTGGAACCGTTTTCTTCGGTTCGGTGTGTACACCGACGAATTACAACATCGTTACCTATTTAGAGAAGCGCCTTAAGGATCTTGGCGTCGATATCCGCTTGAGTACAACGGCTGATAAAGCGCTTATCGAATCAATAGATCCCGATGAAGTTATCTTTGCTTGTGGCAGTAAACGTGAGCTTCCTCCGATCCCTGGACGTAAACAGCGTCATGTTCTTGATGGAGACACTACACGCGAACTCGTGACCGGCGGAAAGATATCCAACGATTATGACCCTGGTTTCGTCACGAATTTTATGTGTACCTGTGGGCGAATGTTCGGAATGCTCTCAACGCCAGAAAAGGTGGCAAAGAATAGCCATATTTGGATGCCGATCAAAAACGAAGTCACGATCATTGGCGGCGAACTGGTTGGTCTCGAAATGGCCGAATTCCTTCTTGAGCGTGGTCGCAAGGTAACGATCCTTGAAGAAGGGGACTACATCGGAGATGGACTTGCTCTGGTGAGGCGTTGGAAGGTTGCGCACGACATCATCAAAGGCGGTGCTGACGTGCATATCCTTAGCAAGGCAACCAATATCGGCAAAGATACGGTTGATTATACGGAGGAGGGTAAAGGCGAAAATAAAGCGCCTGCCCAAAGCGTTATCGTCGCTCAAGGTGCAACACCGAATACTGATCTGATCGACCAGATGAAATCCTCAAGATATTCGATGTATTCCGTGGGCGACTGCAACGAAAAGCTCTCTTATATCGATGGCGCAATTCATGAAGCCTACGACGTTGCTTGTGAGTTGTAATAGAAAGGCAGACCAATGGAAATCAGTAAAGGAAGAAAAGCAGCTGCGTTCATAGGCTTGGCAATCGCTGCTTTCACGACCTATTTCGTTATATCAGGTTCCGGTGTTTTCGTATATGGAGCAGGTGCTTCTTATGTGGGCGGAATGGGTCTTGTGGGTCTGGCGCTTACCCTTGAAAGCGCAACTCGCTGCGTTACCTTGCCGATCGCAAGTCAGCTTGGTGATAAATTTGGGCGAAAACGGACATTCAATATAGGCATGATCGGATACATAGTGTGCTGCATAGCGATCGTGTTCGGTATGAGTATGGAGATGTTTGTGGTCGCACGTATGTTCATGGGCATTTTCTGGGGCTTATTCATGGTCACCGGTATGGCTATGATCACGGACATGTTCACTTCTGAGAGCGCTACTAAGCGAATCGGTTGGTATCAATCGGTGATCCTCATCTCGACCATGCTAGGTGCGCCGTTAGCCGGTGTTTGCGCTGACCTTGTTGGCTGGCGCTTCGAATTCATCGCTTGCATCCCGCTTTTGATCATCTCGTTTCTGCTCGTTTTCTTTTGCCAACCAAAACAAAAGGAATATCAAAGCGCGCCGATCGATATCGTTGGCTGCGTCACGATGGTCGTTTGCCTGATTCCCTTTTCTCTGGTGATGGCGTGGGGTGGTACGACCTACGCATGGAGCGATCCAATCATCATCGCCCTGATCGCAGTATCGGTCGTTGCCCTGATCTTATTTCTGTTCGCTGAGCGCAAAGCTCAAGTACCTCTGTTCCCGGCATTTCTTCTTAGGAACAAGAATTTCACGATGATCTTCTTGATGGTGTTCTGCTTCTCCCTGTTCAATTGCGCAGGCAACTATGCACCTTCCTATATGCAGGCGGTGATGGGTACGAACGCCACCATCGCAGGCTCGATCGGCCTGATCGGTTCGATCATTGCAGCTATCGGTGCTTCTGTGATCGGTTCGTATGTGGGTAAGTACGGTCGTTTCAAAGGACTCTTGGCTATCTATGCGTTCTTGACCTTACTTGCAGGTCTCTGCTACTTCATGGTCAGCCCGTCGGCTCCTTGGTGGCTCTTCTATATCGTTGGCACACTTGCTGGCGCTGCAAACTGTATCCAGCAGGTTGTTCCGAATACCTATCCAGTCGTTGCACTTCCTGAGAAGTACATCGCGACAGTTATGGGCTTGATGACCTTCGCAGGTGCTTTCGCTAACACGGTAGGCAATGGCTTCTATGGCGCGATCATGAACGTATCGTTCGACATGGTGTTCCAGGTTACCCCGATCTTCGGCATCCTGATGATCGTGTTCTGGCTCTTCTTCAAAGACGTAAAGAAATCTAAATAGATCGAAAAGGCTCAAAGGCAGGCTCTTCAGAAAAAGGAGAGCCTGCCAAGGAAGGGGGTTTCTGATGATAGCTATTGCGCCATCGCGGCGAAGATTGGCTTATTTAGGCTTGATCGTTGCTACGTTTGCATCGTATTTTGTTATCGCAGGTTCGGGTGTTTTCGTCTATGCAGCGGCTTATGAATTGAGCGGTGTGGATTTTCTTGCGTTGCTCTTCACTATTGAGAACTTGTTTCGCGGCTGTATGGTTCCTTTATCTGGACGATTGGGTGATAAGGTGGGGCGCAAGAAGCTATTTCTTGTCGCTTCTGCTGGTTATATCGTTGCGTCATTGATCTGCGCCTGTTCGAATAGCATCGTCATGTTCGTGGTCGGACGAGCTTTGATGGGTATGACCTGGGGTCTGTTCTTTGCCAACCTCATGGTTATGGTGACCGACTTGTATGATGAAAGCGAGTCACCGAAATTGACAGGCTACATGATGTCCGTTTCGTTCATTTCGATGCTCATTTCGGGTACGTTGTGCGGGCTTCTTGTTGATGTGATTTCATGGCGTGCGATCTTCATCCTGATCGTTCCGATGATTGCGCTTTCGTGGATTCTGATCGCTGCTTTCATGCCGAAGAATTGCCAGGCAACTCAAAGCTCCATCAAGCTTGATGGAATTGGTGTGGTGTTGACCATGGTTTCTTTTGGTCCGCTGGTCCTTCTTCTGAATTTCGGTGGCAGCGTCTTTCCTTGGATATCGATCGAGACTGCAGTAATGGTAGCGGTTATCGTGGTGGCAGTTGTCTTGCTCGTCCGCAATGAACGGAGAGCTTCCGATCCTATCTTTCCTCCGTCCATCATCGGCCATAAGGCATGTATGTTCTGCTTTGGTATGGCGGTTCTTTTTGCAGTGGCAACAACTGTTGGAAACTATCTTCCAACGTTTGCTCAGTCTGTTCTGGGGCTCAATGCAACCATTGCTGGTTCGCTCTCGATTCCTTCATTGATCGTTTCAATCATCGGTTCATCGTTATTGGGCAGACATATTGCAAAAAAGAATCGCTATAAGGGAAGCATGATGCTGTGGGCTTTAGCGACCCTGGCGGCATCTCTCCTGTTCAGTTTCTTTTCTGGAGTCACGCCAATCTGGTTCATCTTGATTACAACAGCGGTCATGGGGTTCGGCCAGATGTCCCAGCAAGTTATTCCCTTCACGTTTCCCACTTCGGTTCTGCCAAAAGAACTGATCGCATCAGGAATTGCATTCATGAGCTTCGGTCAACAGCTGGGCACCGCTACTGCAAATGCAATATATGGCGCAGTCAGCAATGCCTGTGGATTTATGGGGATGTTCATGGTGCCACTCTTTGCTGCAGCGATCATGGTTGTCTTCGCGCTGCTCTTTAAGGATACGAAGAAAGAATAATTGCAGGTATGTGCAATGCAGATGCTGAGCAATCTGCAAACCAAAAATTATGTTAGGGGGTTTCGTCATCTTTGCGATTGCGGAAATCAAGCTAAAGCTCCTTTGCGCTGTTTATTGTTCGGATTCACAGCTCCTCTCCTTCTTCCTATATCTGCAATCGCAAAGATGACGAAACCCTTCTCGTTAGAAAGGACTACCAATGAATAACAAAATGAAAGCAATCGTTTATCGCGGGCCGGGCAATATGCAAATCGAAGAGAGGGAAAAGCCTCAAGCAGGTCCGAATGATGTTGTCATCAAGGTGAAGTACTCGGCGATTTGTGGAGGCGAACTCCATACGTACCGTACTGGATCGGGAGATGCACCAGGCTCGATTCTAGGACATGAGTTCATTGGGTATGCTGAGGAAGTTGGGGACAATATCGAAGGCATCGTTCCTGGTGATCGTGTGTGGGGGATGTCGGCCAATGTGTGTGGTGAATGCTGGTATTGCCAGAATGGACATTACGAGAGCTGCTCTCATGTTCTTGAGCAGGTAACCGGACATGGAGTTGCAGGTGGCCATGCCCAATACGTGTTGATAGAAAATGCGGTACCTGGTATGACCATCCATAAGATTCCAGAGGTCATTAGTGATGAGCAGGGAGCGCTGATCGAGCCTTTCGGTGTTGGATGTTCTGAGGTTGTGGGTGCTGGAATCGAGCGCGGAGATAAAGTCGTGGTCATCGGTGCTGGCATGATCGGAAATGCTATCATGCAATTCGCCAAACTTGCTGGTGCAGAAGTGCTGGTAGCAGATGTGGTCGATTCGCGTTTAGAGGTTGCCCTGCAGTGCGGTGCAGACTATGTGGTGAACACCTGCAAAAAGGATCTTCTTGAAACAGTGCAAGAGATTTGGGGACCTAATGAATGGTTCTTCGGACCAAGTGGTCGTGCGGATGCTGTTTTTGATACCGCTGGTGTTGGTGACACGCTCAATCAGGCAGTAAGCGTGATCCGCGCAGCAGGCAAGCTTGTGCTTGTGGCGCCAAGCGAAACCGACGTGTCACTTAATTTGTTCCCGGTCATCTACAAGAATCCCAACATCATCGTTCCGATGACGGGGGCACATGTCGGGCAGACGATTGAAGCGATGGCTCAAGGCAAACTAGTAGTGGATCCGCTCATTGGTCAGATCTTTCCCCTCAATGAGGTCGCACTAGCTTTCAAGACGCAGGAAAATCCTGAAAACGGGATGAAGGTGCTGATCGAGATGCAGCGAGAGGAAGGCTAGCATGTATGAACATCTTTTCCAGCCGCTCTCTATTAGGGGTCTGACGCTTAAAAACCGTATCGTACTGCCTGGCATTGGAACGAAGATGTCGGTCGATCGACAGGTAAGCGATAAACTCATCGCTTTTCATCTTGAACGCGTCAAAGGCGGTTGCGGTCTGAATGTGCTCGAAGTTGCAAGCGTTCATGCACCAAGCGCCCCTCAAGGCTTTTTAGGCATTCATGATGATAAATGCCTAGAGGGCTTAGCACGCTTGACCGATGCGATTCATCGGGCGGGAGGTAAGGCTTCCATTCAGCTCTGGCAAGGTGGGATTAACGTGATGTGGGACGAATCGGCAGAAGTCCTCGTGCCGAGCGATTTTCCATTGGGTGATGGCATCGTTGTTTCTGCCATGAGCGTTGAGAAGATCGAAGAGGTTATTGCGGCTTATGGACAAGCTGCACGCAGAGCGGTAGATGCTGGGTTTGACACGATGGAGTTTCACGCCGCGCATACATATTTGCCTCATACGTTCTTATCTCAAGCGTTCAATCATCGTGATGATGAATATGGCGGATCGCTGGAGAATCGCATGCGGTTCTCCTTGCGTGCGATTGATGCAATACGGAATGAGATACCTGACGATATGCCCTTATTCATGAGAATCGATGCATATGATGACTTCTTAGAAGGTGGACTGACACTTGAGGAAACCGTTGAATTTTGCAACACAGCAAAGGTTCACGGCGTTGATGTGGTAAACGTCTCGCGCGGTAATACCGTCAGTGATGGGCTTCAATATGAGGTTCCCCCTATCGACCTTCCGCGAGGGATCAATGTTGAAAATGCGAGCAAGATCAAAGAGAAAACGGGAATGCTCGTTCAAGTAGCGGGAAGAATCAATACGCCCGATCATGCTGAGCGAATCATAACTCGTGGCGCTTGTGATCTGGTTGGCATTGCTCGAGGTCAAATAGCGGATCCGCTCTTTGCTCAGAAAGCAGCAGAAGAGCAGGATGACAGAATCGTTCATTGCATAGGGTGCAATCAAGGCTGCTATGATGCCTTTACCGATTTCTCTAAAGATCATATTTCATGTTTGAGGAATCCTGCAGTAGGGCGCGAATCTGAGATAGATCTTTCCCTTGTCGAGAACCCACAAAGAATCTTGGTTGCTGGTGGTGGTGTGGGAGGAATGGAAGCCGCGTTGTCGCTGAACGCCCGTGGCCATGAAGTTGTTCTTGCAGAGAAAGAAGGTCATCTAGGAGGAAGATTTGCGGTAGCAAGTTGTTCTCCTAGAAAAGGCGAGATGCTCCGTTGTTGCAAAGAGATGGCTAATGCTGTGCTCGCTAGTGATATTGAGGTAAGACTCGAAACCGATGCACTTTCGCTCGCGAATGATGAAGAATTCGATGAAGTCATTTGTGCGATTGGTGCAAGTCCAGTCATCCCTCCAATAGCTGGTATAGATTCAGGCTGGGTTTATCTGGCTGAAGATGTTCTTTTAGGAGAAGATATTGTCTCTGGCAATGTAGTGGTCATCGGCGGTGGTCTTGTGGGTCTTGAAGTGGCAGAATATTGCGCGCAACAGGGCTGCGAAGTCGTGATCGTTGAAATGGCAGACACCATCGGTAATGGACTTGGAGATCTAAGAAGGATTTGCGTGAACCAAGCGATTGCCGAGTTGGGGATCAAAATTGAATGCAATACCAAAGTTCTAGCGATCAGTGATGCTGGGGTTGAAGTACAAACTCCATCGGGGGACAAAACAATATTGGCGGATTATGTTGTTCTAGCTGTTGGATATATGTCGGAAGATTCGGCAGAATTCCTTGCAGCTTATGAAGGAAAAGCGGAGGTTATTTGTATAGGAGATGCCCTTTCTCCCAGAAAAGCTCTCGATGCGATTCATGAGGGGTTCGAATTGTCGCAGATGGCGGCTATATCCTGAGCTTTTGAATTAAAACGCGTATGATGGGGGTATGACAAAACGAAAGAAACAATCTGATGTGAAGCGCGCACGGCAAGAGACTCGACCGGTTGAGCTTCCGCGTGCTGACGAGCAGCTGAGCGTGGCGATCGTTGGCGGGGGTGCTTCGGGTATAGCGGCGGCGTGCGTTGTTGCGGCTTGTGCGCGCGCGGCGCAGGTGGACGTGCGCGTCGTTGTTATAGAAAAAGGCAGGCGCATGGGGTCGTCTATCTTGCGGAGCGGTAATGGACGCTGCAATTTCTCGCATGAGGATATGCGTCCCGTTCTGTTCAACCAACCCGCGTTCGTTGAGCAGGTCTTTGATGCGCTCGAGGTTGCGTTCGCTGATTCTCCGCTAAAGACCTCGGGCGCTCCTGTGCGTAGCGCCTACGAGAACGCCGTTCTGCAATGGTTCACTTCGCTCGGTCTTGTTTGGCGAGAAGCGCCGCTTTCGGGCGGGGCGCTCTATCCGTTCTCGAACAAGGCTGCCTCGGTGCTCGAGGTGCTCGAAGCTGAACTCGATCGTTGCAACGTTGAGCGTTATTGCGGCGTTACGGTCGCGCAGATCGCACAACAGAAGGATCGTTTCGCGCTCGAATTGCAGTGTACCGAAGCGGGCTCGCCAGGGAAGGGGGGCGCCGCTTCTGCGCATGCAGGAGGCGACGCTGCCACAGATGCAGAAGGCGCAGCTTCGGGCGATCGAGGAACCTTCCTTGCTGATGCTGTTGTCTATGCTGCGGGCGGAGGTACTTCTTCCCTTCACGAGCAGGGCGTTCTCGCAGGCATCGAGCACATCTCGTGCCGGCCTGTCTTGGGGCCGCTTGCCACCTCGACAGAGCTGCTTTCTGGTCTTGATGGCATTCGTGCGCGTGTCCGTTTGAGTTGCGATGCGAAAGGCTTCTCCGAAGAAGGAGAGCTGCTGTTCCGCTCGTATGGCATTTCCGGCATCGTGGTGTTCAATGCTTCGCGGTTCGTGGAAGCAGGCGATGTTGTCTCGCTCGATTTCGTTCCTGAGCGCCCGCTCGCTCGCTTGACCGATCTGCTGCAGGCGCGTGCTGCCTTTTTGGAACGGCGCAATGGATCCGCCCCGACGGCGCTCGATCTGTTGCGCGGGTTCTTCGTTCCCGAAGTGGCGCACGCGATCGTGCGCTCTGCGATAGCGAATCGCTTAGGTGCTGCGGGAGAGCGATCAACGACGGCAGAGATCGAGGCCGTACGCTTTCTTGATGAAACGATGATCGAAGCGATTGCAAAGGCGATCAAGTCGTTCGAGCTTGAGGTCAACGGCATCGGTGACGCAGGCCAGTGTCAGGTGCAGCGTGGTGGATTCTGCTCAGGTAGCGTGAATGCCAAAACCATGGAAGCATCTGCTGTTTCGGGCTTGTATCTTTGTGGCGAAGCGCTCGATGTCGATGCTCCTTGTGGGGGGTATAACCTTCATTGGGCGTGGTCAAGCGGTCTTTTGGCGGGGCTTTCGATCGCGCGTGACCTGAATCTTCTGAAGCGGAAGACGCCGCCCGTTCCCTTTGAGAGCGCTGATGCGCGAAGAAAAGATGGTTCCTGCGCAACCGATCCGGCCTGGCGCATTGCTGCATCGGCCCTGGAGCGTGAGTCGGCATGATCGATGTTTCAGGTCTGAAGCTTTCGCTCGATACGGGCTTGCCCGATGGTCAGGCGCTTGCACTTCGAGAGATCGCTCGGCAGCTTGGCGTGAAGCCAGGAGTGATCGCGCGTGCCCAATTGTTGAAGCGCAGCGTTGATGCGCGCAAGAAAGCGAACGTGCATTTCACCGCGAGCTATCGGTTGGAGTTGTCTTCCGAGTGCGAAGAGCGTTTGCTTGCGCGCGCCGAACGCAACGATGCGAAGCTGAAAGGCTTGCAGATAAGACCAGCCGTTCCTTATGTGCCGCTTGAAATCCCTCAGCTTGGTGCGCCAGACCTTCCGCCCGTGGTAGTAGGCGCAGGACCTGCCGGGCTTTTCGCTGCTTGGTACCTTGCGAAGAGCGGACTCAAACCGCTCCTTGTGGAGCAGGGCGCACCGGTGGAGGAACGCGCACACGATGTGGAAGCCTTCTTTCGAACGGGAGAGCTCAACCCCTGGGCGAACATACAGTTTGGTGAAGGTGGTGCGGGCACATTTTCCGACGGCAAGCTCACGACCAATCTCAAGAATCGTTATACAGCACACGTGCTGCACTGGTTCGTTGATGCGGGTGCTCCCGAGAGCATCCTATGGCAAGCTCATCCCCACTTGGGAAGCGATAATCTTGCGCGCATCGTGTCCGCCATTCGCGAAGACATCATCCGCCTTGGCGGCGAAGTGCGTTTTCATACGAAGCTTGTCGAGATTAAGCTCGAAGACGGCCGGCTCACCTCGATCATGCTGCGCACTATTCAAACCGGCGAAGAGACGCTTCAGCCTTGCAACGCGCTTGTCCTAGCATGCGGTCATTCAGCGCGCGACACGTTCGAGCTCGTTCGTGATACAGGCTTCGCTATGGAGCAAAAGCCTTTCTCGATGGGGGTGCGCATCGAGCATCCTCAGGCGCTCATCAACGAAGCGCAGTGGGGAAGCGCAGCAACGCACCCGGCGCTCGGCGCGGCCGAATACAAGCTAGCCATCCATCTTCCGAGCGGACGCAGCGTGTACAGCTTCTGCATGTGCCCTGGTGGAGAGGTGGTTGCTGCAGCTAGCGAGGCGGGTGGCATCGTTACCAACGGTATGAGCAACTACGCGCGCGATGGCAAGAATGCGAACGCAGCGCTTCTGGTGAACGTGGATCCAGTGGACCTTGCGAGCAGCGATGTGCTTGCGGGGGTCGAATTGCAGCGCGCGGTCGAACAGCGAGCGTATCGTGTTGCGCGGGAACAGGGGGGAGCGCCCTATCAGGCGCCGGCGCAAGCGGTCGGGGTGTTTCTGGGCAAAGAGCACGCTTTTGGTGGCGATACGGTGCACTGCGATCCAACCTACGAACGCGGCGTGGTCGAAGCGCCGCTCGATGAGGTGCTGCCCGATTTCATCACGAAGGCTCTGCGCGAAGCATTGCCGCTCATGGGCAAGAAGATCCGTGGCTTCGACAACCCAGGCGCGCTCCTTACTGCGCCCGAGACGCGTTCCTCTTCACCGGTGCGCATCTGCCGCGACGAATCGCTTCAGGCCTATCGCACGCGTTCGGCAACGAAGGGAGCAAGTTCAGCGTCGGGGATCTATCCGTGTGGGGAAGGGCCAGGGTTTGCGGGTGGCATCATGTCGGCTGCGATCGATGGCATCAAAGTGGCAGAGGAGGTCGCGCGTTCGTATGAGAAAGCACCAGCGGCTTCAGCAGTGGAGATCGCTCCAGCAGCGCTTTCAACCGTTTCAACCACTGAGGCAGCAGCCGCACTTCAAGCGGGCAAGCCAGTGATCTTTCCGACCGACACGGTGTTCGGACTTGGCGTTGCCGTGAGGCATGCGCCTTCGCCTGCAGAACTCTACCAGCTCAAGCAGCGAACAGACGATAAGCCCATCGCCTGGCTGGTAGGAACCATCGACGATCTTGCGCGTTATGGGAAGAATGTTTCCGCCGAGGCTCTTGAACTTGCGCGCGCATATTGGCCCGGAGCGCTCACGCTCATCGTTGAAGCCTCCGATGAAGTGCCGCCAGCTTACCAAAGTGCCACCGGCACGATCGCGCTGCGCGTGCCCGACGACCCAATCGCACGCACGCTCATCAAGCAGGTTGGTCCGCTTGCCACCACGTCCGCAAACCTCTCGGGGGAGCCCGCACCAACGCGCACCGAAGAGCTTTCACCTGAGCTCACCGCATGTGTGGCTACGGTGGCAGGCGAGGCCTTGGGCGGTCATGCCTCTGCAGTGGTGGACTGCACGCAAACGCCCGTGCGCGTCGTTCGCCAAGGAGCGATCGCGCTCGATCTGTTCACCAACGATTCATCCGCTAACGATTCAGAAACCGTTACGAGAAAATGATCGGTTCTGCGTTCGCGGTCACTACTATGAAAGAATGTCTTTGAGCCTCTTGGAGGCGGCAACATGAGGAAGGCAGGAATCGTATGACTTCAGAAGTGCAAATCGAACGTATCGAGCATTTCATCGGCTCAAGTGATGGAACGTCGCAGTTACGCGTTCTGCTCTGGATCCCCTACCTTCCGGAAAACGAGCTCAAGGGCATCGTCCAGATCGTGCATGGCATGGAAGAGCACATCGACCGTTACGATGAATTCGCCCGTTTCCTCGCGCGCAACGGCTTCGTGGTGGGCGCACATGATCACGTGGGGCATGGCAAGAGCGTTTCTGACGCGCGCGACTTGGGCCACATCACGCTCGATCAGGGCGATGCGGTGCTCGTTAATGATGTCGACCGTGTTCGTCGGGCGCTGTTCGAGCAGTTCAGCGATCTGCCGTATTTCATTTTCGGACATTCCATGGGAAGCTTCGTCACGCGCGTCTACTTGAGCGAACATGCGCAAGGCGTGCGGGGCGCGATCATATGCGGCACCGGCAACCAGCCTGCGTTGCTCGCACGAAGCGGAAATCTGCTTGCACACACGATCGGCACGGTGATGGGGGAGCGCTACAAGTCGAAGGTGCTCGATTCGATGGGTGCCGGTGGTTTTTCGCGTGCGATCGAGAACCCCCGTACGCCGCTCGATTGGATCTCGGTCGACCCGGCAGTGGTCGATGCCTATATCGATGACCCGCTCTGCGGGGTCATGTTCACCGTGGGTGGGTATGCAGCGCTTACCGGGGTGGTCGCACGGGCGGTCGATCCACGTGTGGCGGCACGTGTCCCCAAAGATCTGCCACTTCTGTTCATCGCGGGCGCCGAAGACCCGGTGGGTGAGAACGGCAAAGCGGTTATTCGCGCGGTCGAGCTGTATCGAGACGCAGGTGTGAGGGATGTTTCGCTCATCCTCTATCCAGGCATGCGCCATGAGATCCTGAATGAGCCCGGCAAGCAGACCGTCTATGCGGATGTGCTCGCATGGCTCTGCGAGCACCTGCAAGAAGGAAACTAGCCGATGAATGTCCAAGATGCGCGCCAGGCAGCGCAAGTGCCTGAGACCCTCTTCGATCAGGCGAGCAATTCGCGGGATTCCTATGTGATCGCGCTCGACCAAGGAACTACCTCATCGCGGGCGGTGCTGGTGGATCGCAGCGGAGCCATTCGAGCGATCACCCAAAGTCCGTTTCCGCAGATATTCCCTCGTCCGGGCTGGGTGGAGCATGATCCCAAAGACATCCTTTCGAGCCAGCTCAAAGTGCTCACCGAGCTGCTCGTTTCGCAGGGGTTGAGCCCTGAGGATATCGATAGCATCGGCATTACTAACCAGCGCGAGACGACCATCGTTTGGAATCGCCATACGGGTGAGCCGATTCACAACGCGATCGTATGGCAGTGTCGCAGAACAGCTGAAGCGATCGATGAGCTGAAGCAAGACAAAACCATCGTGGAAGAGATCCGTTCGCGCACGGGCCTTATCCCCGATGCCTATTTTTCGGCGAGTAAGATCGCTTGGATCCTGGATAACGTCGAAGGCGCGCGCGAGGCGGCGCAAGCGGGCGACCTGCTGTTCGGCACTGTGGATACGTGGCTCATCTGGAATCTCACGCAAGGGCGCGTGCATGCGACCGACTACACGAATGCCAGCCGCACGATGCTCTTCAACATCAACACGGGCGAATGGGACGGGTGGTTGTGCGAGCTGTTCTCGATCCCACCAGCTATGCTTCCCGAAGTGCGGCCTTCTTCGGGCAATTTCGGGCGAACGAGCAACGACATCCTGCCAGGTGGCATCCCGCTTACGGGGGTTGCGGGCGATCAGCAGGCAGCGCTCTTCGGTCAGTGCTGCTTTGCGCCAGGAGAAGCGAAATCGACCTTCGGCACCGGATGCTTCATGCTCATGAATATCGGCACGGAGCCGGCGCTCTCGCACCATGGCTTGCTCACGACCATCGCAGCTTCGGCTTCAGGCGCGGAGGGACTCGAGTATGCGCTCGAAGGCAGCGTGTTCATGGGTGGAGCGCTCATCCAGTGGCTCGAGGAAGGCCTGGGCCTTATCGATGATCCAGCAAGCACCTCGGCGCTCGCGCAAAGCGTGCCGGACTCTCACGGCGTCTATGTGGTGCCCGCCTTCACGGGCCTTGGCGCTCCGTATTGGGATGCGGACGCACGAGGAGCGATCTTCGGCCTCACACGCGGTGTTGAACGTGCGCATCTGGTGCGCGCCTGCCTTGAGGCGCAGGGCTATCAGGTCTACGATGTGCTGCGCGCCATGGAGCTCGACACGGGGATCAAGCTGGGACAGCTGCATGTTGACGGTGGCGTGAGCCAGAACGACTTCCTCATGCAGTTCTGTGCCGACATCCTCGCAACGCCGCTCGCACGTCCCGCGATCGTTGAGAGCACGGCGCTCGGCGCGGCATTCCTGGCGGGGCTTTCGAGTGGTTTTTGGCGCGACAAGGAGGAATTGCGCTTGCTTCGCCAAGGTGCGTTCGTCTTCCAGCCTAGGCTTACTGCAGCCGAGCGAGAAGAGTTGCTCGCAGGCTGGAATGATTGCGTTTGTCGTACGAAGTCCGATTCGCCTTACGTATAATGAGAGCAACGCTCCCTCGAGCATTCGTTTGCCGTCTCGCGCCGCTATCGTGGCGGCGCTCATACCAGGAAGAAGGAAGTTCATGATCATCTCGCTCGGTTCCGATCATGCAGGGTTCGAACAGAAGGATGCGCTGGCTGCGTTCCTTGTCGATGAAGGTCATGATGTGATCGATCGTGGGCCAGAGAACGATGATCGCGTTGACTATCCCGATTATGCGCTTCGTGTTGCGCGCGATGTTGCTGAAGGGGCAGCCGACTACGGTATCCTCGTTTGCGGAACGGGCATCGGCATGGCTATGGCAGCCGATAAAGTGCCGGGAGTGCGTGCGGCAAATATCGTGAACACTGAATTCGCTGTGCTTTGTCGTGAACATAACGATGCCAACGTTCTCACGCTCTCTGGGCGCTTCGTGAGCCTGGAGGATAACAAGGAGATCGTGCGCGTGTTCCTCTCGACCGCGTTCGGCGGTGGACGCCATGTGCAGCGCGTGGAAAAGATTATGGCGCTCGATGAACTTACGGCTTAGCGCGAAAGAAAGGCGAAACTCGATGAAACGAACAATCTCATCAGCAAAGACGCTTCAGGGCAAGTCGCGCGTTCTCGCGTGTGCGATCGCAGCTACAGTGTGCGCGCTCATGGCGTGCATGGCGTTCGCACTTTCTGGTTGCAAGCCTCCTCAAGGCCAGCTTGCCGCTAATGCCGCGCTGGCTGAAATGAGCGCGATCCAACAGAAGAACCCAGAATCGATCAGCTATCTGCCTGAGGTCTCGCAGGCCAAGGAGCTTGAGCAGATCGGCATCTCGCAGGAAGAATTCTTTGACTGGTGGCTTGATGGCTTCACTTCCAGCTTGGGCGATGTTGAGATGAACGGCGAAGAGGACGATGCGAAGATCTTCGCTTCTATCACCTGCAGACAACTCGAACCCATCATCAAGCAATGGTCGAACGAATATATCGCTTGGTTGCTTGAGAACAAAGCAGCGATCGAGGCGGGTACAACGGAAGATCCGCTGGAATATGGCAGGAATCTGCTGAAGAGCATCTTCGAGAACACCGAACCAACGCTTTGCCAGACCGAGATCCACCTTCACAAGTACGATGACGACTGGAGTGTGGTGGGCGATCAGGATAACGGCGTGTATCGCGATGCGCTGTTGGGTTCAGCCGACAACCTTTCCGGTTACTATAGCGCGCCGATCGCAGAGCTCACTGCGCTGCACGTTGCGCTGCCAGCGGATGGCGCAGAGGCACAAGACCAGGTGCAAGCTGAAGGCGAAAGCGATACTTCTGGCGAATAACAGACCAAGCAGCCTACTACGAAGGAAACCCGAGCGCACCGAGCGCACCATCGTGAAGCGAGAGCGCTTCACTCACGAAAGGAGAAAGGCATGGCACAACAGATCCTTGCCGCACAAGACCCGCAAGTCGCAACCGCGATCGATCAAGAGCTCGAGCGTCAGCGTTCGTGCATCGAACTGATCGCTTCGGAGAACTTCACGTCTCCTGCGGTCATGGAAGCGGTAGGCAGCGTGCTCACCAACAAATACGCCGAAGGCTATCCAGGAAAGCGCTATTACGGTGGCTGCGAGAAGGTCGATATCGTCGAGGATCTGGCGCGCGATCGTGCGAAAGAGCTGTTCAAGTGTGGGTTCGCCAACGTTCAGCCCCACAGCGGTGCGAATGCGAATCTGGCTGCGTATGCTGCAACGGTCGAGCTGGGCGATACCATCCTTGGTCTGTCGCTCGATCATGGTGGGCATCTTACTCACGGCTCGCCAGTGAACTTCTCGGGCAAGGATTACAAGTTCGTCGCCTATGGCGTGCACCCAGAGACCGAGCGCATCGACTACGACGAAATGGAGCGTTTGGCGAAGGAATATAAGCCGAAGCTGATCGTGGGCGGCGCTTCAGCCTATCCGCGCGTGATCGATTTCGAGCGCATGGCGAACATCGCTCATGAAGTGGGCGCCTATCTCATGATCGACATGGCGCATATCGCCGGCCTCGTTGCTACAGGTGCGCATCCGAGCCCCGTGCCCTATGCCGATATCGTAACGTCCACGAGCCATAAGACCCTGCGTGGTCCGCGCGGTGGATTCATCCTCACCAACAATGAAGAGCTTGCGACGAAGATCGACAAGGCAGTGTTCCCTGGTTCGCAGGGCGGTCCGCTCATGCACGTGATCGCGGGCAAGGCAGTTGCGTTCCAAGAGGCACTGCAGCCAGAGTACGCTACCTATATCGAGAACGTGGTGAAGAACGCTGATGCACTTGGCAAGGGCATGGCCGATGGGGGATTGCGCCTCGTTTCAGGCGGAACCGATAATCACCTTTGTTTGGTCGATCTGAACCCTGCGAACATCACGGGCAAGGACGCTGAGAAGCTGCTCGAGCGTGTCGGCCTTACCGTGAACAAGAACACGATCCCGAACGAAACGCGCTCGCCCTTCGTTACGAGCGGCATTCGCGTCGGTTCGGCTGCGGGCACTACGCGCGGCTTCGATGCCGAAGAGTTCTACACCATCGGCGAGTTGATCGCCGCTACCGTGTTCAACGCTGAAGACGACACGAAGCTCGCGGAGATCTCTACGAAGATCGAAGAGTTGATCGCGAAGCATCCGCTCTATCCGAGCCTGTAGGTATTAGGTTGGGCGTAGGGATCTTCCCCTCCTGCTCGACGCGCAGTTCCGCACGAGGAGTTTTCTCGTTTAAACTCTTTAAAACGAGAAAACGACGAGCTCAGGACTGTTTGAGCATCGAGTAGGAGGGGTGGGGCCCTGCGCCCTGTTTGTTGATTGAAGGACAAGATGGAACAAGGGCAAGACATACGCGAGAAGTACGCCGACCGCTTGGTCGTGATCGATCATCCACTCGTTGAGCACAAGCTCTCTGTTCTGCGCGACAAGAATACGCCAAGCAACATCTTCCGCGAAGCACTGCGCGAGATCGCCCTTTTGGAAGTCTATGAGGCAACGCGCGCGCTCGCCACCTCGCCGATCGACATCGAGACGCCTATTGCACAAGCGCATTGCCGAACCATCAAGGGCAAAGAGCCGGTCATCATTCCGATCTTGCGCGCTGGTCTTGCGATGCAAGAAGCGTTCATGGACCTCATTCCCACGGCACAGATCGCGCACCTCGGAATGAAGCGCGATGAGGCGACCCACGAACCCTCTCTGTATTATGCGAACATCCCTGCTTCGGTCGCCGAGCGCCCCGTCCTTTTGGTCGATCCTATGCTCGCCACGGGCGGTTCGCTCATCGCTGCCATCGAAGCAGTGCATGAGCGCGGAGCGAAGGATATCACGTGTGTGGTCATCGTGGCTGCTCCTGAAGGGATAGCGCGGGCATTCGAGTTCGATCCTACTATCCGCATCATCACGGCAGCCCTCGATGAAGGCATGAATGAAGACGCCTACATCGTCCCCGGGTTGGGCGATGCGGGAGATCGTATCTTCAACGCGCTCAACGCCTAAGCTTGCTGCTCGCGCGTAGCGTCTACAAATCTTTTATATAGTTCAGGTCAAAAAGGTGCACGGCTTCGACCGTTTGGGCCACAGCGCTTGCGTGCTTGTTTATACTTGAAGCAAGGTAACGACAAAGGAGCATCTATGGAAGAGACGACAAACACACAACAAGCACCAGGTGCGTTCGTTGACACGCGTCCTTCCTGGGATGAGTACTTCATGAAGCTTGCCGAAGAGGTGGCAACGCGCACTACGTGCTTGCGCCGTGCGGTAGGGGCAGTCGTCGTAAAGGATCGCCGTATCCTTGCCACGGGTTATAACGGAGTGCCCACCGGCCTTCGTCATTGCGCCGAAACGGGATGTTTGCGCCAACAGCTTGGCGTGCCTTCGGGGCAGCGCCACGAGATCTGCCGCGGGCTCCATGCCGAACAAAATGCGCTCCTGCAGGCTGCGCGCTATGGCATCAACATCGAAGGTTCTTCGATCTACATAAACACGCAACCGTGCGTCGTGTGCGCCAAAATGCTCATCAATGCGGGCATCAAAGAGATCGTTTACAAGAACCCTTATCCCGACGAGCTTGCCATGGAGCTCCTTGAAGAATCGGGCATCACGCTGCGCGTATTCGACCCAGAATAATCTGAACGCATTCATTTCACCACTTACCCCAGAATCGAGCATCTTATCGGAACTCATAACCGTGCCGTTTAGGGTTGGTTTATGCTTCAAAAGGCTGAGAAGTGTGTAGTTTCTGCAGATTTGAAAGTTGGTCTGATGGCAGCAGCAATCGCATTAGGAATCCTCGCCGGTATCGCCGGTTTCATTCCGCTTTTCATTGCGCTTCGTCTTTCCCGCAAATCTACTTCTACCTCCCCTTTGAGCGCTGGTCTCTACGGTTTGGGCGGATTCTTCGTCTCGCTCATCGTGGTGGCGGTCGCACTTATCATCTGTGCGGTCGTTGCGCGCGAGATGGTTCTTCCATTCGCGGTCGCCGAGATCCTCACGCTTGTGGTGGTCACTTCGATCTATGTCGTGTACAAAAACGTGCTGGCTAAGAAGCGCGTTAAGAAATAAGTACGGAAAGGTAAGGAATCTCAATGGGTGAAGCATTGGAGAAATTCGTCGCGGAGGCGCAAGGCTTATATGCCAACTTCGAGTCGACGACGCTCTTTTCCATTGGCGGATGGAACATCTCGCAGTACACGCTGTATATGTTCATCGCTCTCGCATTGGTGCTGCTGGCAGTGCTCATCGGCGCACGTAAGCTGGAGTTCATTCCGCACAAGAAGTTCACGGCTATTCTCGAATATGGCTACGACTTCATCTCCAACAGCGTTGGTGCAGATGTTATCGGCGAAGGCTACAAGAAGCACATCCCCTTCCTGGCCACGTTGTTCTTCTTCATCTTGTTCGCGAACGTGATCGGCCTTATCCCTGGTGCGAAAGCCGCAACGGGCACCATCTCCATCACGTGGGCGCTCGCACTTGTTTCCTTCGTTTACTTCAACTTCTACGGATTCAAGCAGCTCGGTTTCTTCAAGTACATGAAGAGCTTCGCGCCGCATGGTGTTCCGGGCCCCATGATCCCGGTCATCTGGTTCTTAGAGTTCGTTTCGATGGTCATTCGCGTTCTTACGTTGGCCGTCCGTCTTTATGGCAATATGCTGGCAGGTCACATGATCCTCGCCGTGTTCTCTCTGGCGACCACCATCTTCCTGCAAACTGCTATCTTCAGCATGGATCTGGTCGTTGGTATTCCGGCTATTGCCTGGTTCTTCCTGCTCTTCTTCATGTATGCGCTCGAGACGCTGGTTGCGTTCTTGCAGGCATACGTTTTCACGATCCTGTCGTCGTCCTACATAGGTATGGCTATCCATCCTCACTAGGTCGCAAGGCAGCCGCGCTTTGGGGGTCATGCGATCCCTGCCCGTTGAACTTGGTTCTAAAGCGCGCGTTGGGCTAACGGGTGAAACGATCTTGGTAGTTCAGCTGGTACGAAAAAGATTTTTCAGCTGGGTTAATTAGACATGAATGAAGAAATAGGTCTTCATTCAAAAAAGGAGGTAATCGTGGAATTGACTATTGTGCTCGCAGCACTCAAGGTTGTAGGCTATGGCCTTGCAGCTATCGGTCCTGGTATCGGTATTGGCATCGCTACCTACGGTTTGTGCGTCTCTGCAGCTCGTCAGCCTGAAATGAAGGGTCAGCTCATGGGCTACTTCTTCATCGGTGCTGCTATGTCTGAGGCATTGGCACTGCTCGGCTTGGTCCTCTTCTTCATCGGTTAGAAGTACCTTAGCGGTTACGTAATTTCCGATAGACAAGAAGGAGGCAAGCGAATTGAAAGCAACTGTAAGCAAATATGTACACTACCTGGCGATCGGCGTTGTCGCATTGCTTGGTGTGGCTGCATTTTGCCCCCTGCCTGCATTCGCTGCTGAAGAAGGACAAGGAATCGGTGCGATTCTTCCGCACATGGATGAATTCATCCCGATGCTCGTCGCCTTCATCATCTTGTGGATCATCCTCGCCAAGTTCGGCTGGCCGCTGTTTGACGGCATGCTGAAGAAGCGCGAAGACACCATCAAGAATTCCCTGGAGAAGTCCGAAGAGGCTCGCCAGGAAAGCGAACGTTTGCTGGCAGAATATCGCGAACAGCTTGAAGGCGCTAAAGCCCAGGCTCAGCAAATGCTCAATAATGCTCGTCAATCCTGTGATGCGATGGAGTCCGAGGCGAAGCAGAAGGCTCAAGAAGAGGCCGCTGCTATCGTTGCGAAGGCTAAAGTCGCTATCGAGGCTGAAAAGCAATCGGCGATCTCTGAACTCAAGGGTTCGGTCGTCGACCTTTCCGTTGACATTGCTACGCGTGTGATCGGCGAAGATTTCAGCGACGAGGAGCATCGCAAGCTCATCGAGCGCTACGTGAAAGAGGCAGGTAGTTTAAATGCCTAATCGTCACGTCATCAATGAAATTATTGCAGCCTATGCTAACGCTGCACTCGAGGGCGCTCATAATATGGGCGGGCGAGATGCTGTCGTTGAGGTTCGCAACCAATTGATCCAGATCTTGGAATTCATGTCCACCAACATCAAGCTTCGTCTTTCGTTGGACGATGAGGTGTACACCCCTGAACAGCGCAAGGAAATCGCGCGCAACGTCTTTGCGGGTTACAACCCCATTCTGGTTGAACTGTTGGGCGTCATGGCTTCTCGTGGCGATGTTGAAAAGCTTCGTCGCGTCTATGCAGACTACGAGAACCTGATCGTTTCCAAGCTCGATTTCAATGTTGTTGATGTAACGACGGTTGTTGATCTTGATGACAACTTGCGAACTGTAATTAAGAACAAGATTAAGAACGACCTAGGAAGAGACTGTGTGCTCGTCGAGCATAAAGATCCTTCTATCCTGGGTGGTATCGTCATGTCCACGATGGGCAACTATATCGACGCAAGCCTTCGCTCGCAGTTCGATCAAGCGCGCATCGTGATGAAAGAAAAGACAGATGGAGGTGAATGCTAGTGACTGAAATCACCGCACAGTCTATCGATGAAGCGTTGCGCAAGCAGCTTGATGCTATCAATACCAGCGTCGAGTCTCGCGAAACCGGTGTCGTCGTCCAAATTGGCGACGGTATTGCTCGCATCGACGGTCTTAAGGGTGCCATGGCAGGCGAACTTCTCGAGTTCATCGCAGAAGACGGCCGTATCGTCTATGGCTTGGCTCAGAACCTCGAAGAAGAAGAGGTTGGCGCCGTTCTCCTTGGTGACCTCACGGCAATCAAGGAAAATGACCAGGTGCGCACCACTGGTAAGATTTTGGAGGTTCCTTCCGGTCACGCAATGCTCGGTCGTGTTGTGAATCCTCTCGGTATGCCTATTGACGGCAAAGGCCCGATCGAGGCTGAAGGTTATCGTCCGGTTGAATTCAAGGCACCTGGCGTTCACGAGCGTCAGCCCGTTGAAGAGCCGATGCAGACCGGTATCATCGCGATCGACTCGATGATTCCGATCGGACGTGGTCAGCGTGAGCTTATCATCGGCGACCGCCAGACTGGTAAGACGTCTATCGCGCTCGACGCGATCATCAACCAGCGTAACGACGACATGATCTGCGTTTACGTTGCGGTTGGTCAGAAGGCATCCACTGTTGCTAACGTTGCAGAAGCACTCGAAAAGCACGGCGCACTCGACAAGACCATCATCGTTGCCGCTACGGCAGCTGATGCTGCTCCGCTGCAGTACCTTGCTCCTATGGCAGGCGCTGCTATCGGTGAATACTTCATGTACAACGGCAAAGACGGCAAGCCGGCGAGCGCTGAGAATCCTGGCGGCCATGTCCTTTGCGTATATGACGACCTCACGAAGCAGGCAGTTGCTTATCGTCAGATGTCTCTGACCCTTCGTCGTCCTCCCGGACGCGAGGCTTTCCCGGGCGACATCTTCTATCTGCATTCACGTCTGCTCGAACGCGCGGTCAAGCTCTCTGATGAGAACGGTGCAGGTTCACTCACCGCACTGCCGATCATCGAGACGCAGGCTGGCGACGTTTCTGCTTACATTCCGACCAACGTTATCTCTATTACGGATGGTCAGATCTTCCTGCAGACCGACCTGTTCTTCCAGGGCCAGCGCCCTGCTATCAACGTTGGTATCTCCGTATCCCGCGTTGGTGGTTCAGCTCAGGTCAAGTCGATGAAGTCTGTTGCTGGTACGCTGCGTCTTGACCTTGCAGCATTCCGTGAGCTTCAGGCGTTCACCCAGTTCGGTTCCGACCTTGACAAGGCAACTCAGCAGCAGCTCACCCGTGGTGCTGCCATGACTGAGCTTCTGAAGCAGGGTCGTTTCATGCCGATGCCGGTCGAAGAGCAGGCAATCGCGATCTGGGCTGGCAACCAAGGCTTCCTTGATAGTCTGCCTGTCGAGAGCATTGTTCGCTTCCGTACGGAAATGCTCGACTACCTGCGTATCAACTACGGTGAAGTGGTTGCCATGGTTCGTGATGAGAAGAAATTCACTGACGAATCTGAGGCCAAGCTCCACGAGGCGATCGAAGCGTTCAAGCTTCAGTTCATCGCGTAAAGGAAGGCACTCATGGCAAACCTTCACGACATTGAAAGGCGCATCAATTCCGTCGAATCGACGAAGCAGATCACGCGTACCATGCAGATGGTCGCAGCTGCAAAGATTCGCCATTCCATGGAGCGCGTAGAGCATGCAACCCCTTATCGTAATGCGATGTACGAGTTGCTCTCTAACCTGTCGCTTCTGGGAGAGACGAATGCGAAGCTCACTAAGCCTCACGACGAGATCAAGAACACGCTTCTTATCGTGGTCACTTCTGATCGTGGTTTGGCTGGCGGCTTCAACTCCAGCGTTCTGCGCCGTGCCGATAAGATCATGAAGGAATGCAAGGCAGAGGGTAAGAACGTCACGGTCGCTGCTTGCGGTAAGAAAGCTATTGCTTACTTCAAATATCGCAACGCCGATACCGTTCTTGCCTTCAGGGACCTCTCAGCAGATCCTCGTGTAGAGGAATCTGACACGTTGACCGACTACTGCATCGAGAAGTACACCGCTGGCGAACTCGACGAAGTGTTTGTTCTGTACAACCACTCGAAGAACGCCGCGGAGCAGCAGTTGATCGAAGAGGTCTTGCTCCCGATCAATCTGGCATCGTTCAGGCCGGAAGGCGCTGTATTCAATTATGGCGCTATCACCGAGACCGATCAAGACGATGCTGATATTCAGGGTTCGTTCGAGTATGAACCAGGTGAAGTTGAAGTTCTCGATCAGCTTCTCCCTGAGTACATGGCAGGCTACCTGTTCTATGTACTGATCGACTCGGCTGCAGCTGAACAGGCTGCTCGTCGTAACGCTATGAAGAATGCGACGGATAACGCCAACGATATGATTGAGACCCTCAATCGTGTTTATAACCGTGTACGTCAAGGCGCAATCACCACAGAGCTCAACGAGATCGTCGGTGGCGCCGAAGCTTTGGAGGACTAATGGCTGAAGAAACAAATAATGCACCTGCAGCCAAGGGTGGTATCGGACATATCGTCCGTGTCGTCGGTCCTGTTGTTGATGTTGAGTTCGCTCCGAGCGAAATGCCCGCGATCTATAACGCACTTCGCATCGACGCCGACACCCCTATCGGTCACATCAAGTTGGTCATGGAGGTTCAGATGCACCTCCCTGGCGATTTGGTTCGTGCAGTTGCAATGTCGTCAACCGACGGCTTAACGCGCGGCCTTGAAGTTCAGGATACAGGCGCTCCCATGATGATGCCTGTTGGTCCTGAGACCCTGGGTCGTATTTGGAATGTGGTAGGCGAGCCAGTTGACGGCAAGCCCATGCCCGACATCAAAGAGTGGATGCCGATCCATCGTCCGGCACCTGCTTATGACGAGCTCACCACTACCACCGAAATCTTTGAGACTGGCATCAAGTCGATCGACCTTATCGAGCCCTTCATCAAGGGTGGTAAGACGGGCCTGTTCGGCGGCGCTGGTGTTGGTAAGACCGTTATCATTCAGGAACTCATCAACAACCTTGCTCAAGAACATGGTGGTACTTCGGTATTCACCGGTGTAGGCGAGCGTACCCGTGAGGGAACCGACCTGTTCCTCGAGATGAGCGATTCTGGCGTTATCAACAAGACCTGCTTGGTCTATGGTCAGATGAACGAGCCTCCTGGAGCACGTCTTCGTGTTGGTCTTGCTGGCCTTACCGAAGCGGAATACTTCCGTGATCAGGGTCAGGACGTTCTGCTGTTCGTCGACAACATCTTCCGTTTCACCCAGGCAGGTTCTGAGGTGTCCGCACTGCTCGGCCGTATGCCTTCCGCAGTAGGCTATCAGCCCACGCTGGCAACGGAGATGGGCGAACTTCAGGAGCGCATCACCTCTACCAAGACCGGCTCCATCACGTCGGTGCAGGCAGTCTATGTTCCTGCTGACGACCTTACCGACCCGGCTCCGGCAACCACGTTCACCCACTTGGATGCTAAGACCGTTCTTTCTCGTGCGATCTCCGAGCTTGGTATTTACCCTGCTGTTGACCCGCTGGAGTCCACTTCTCGCGCGCTCGATCCCGACATCGTTGGTGAAGAGCACTATCGCGTTGCGGTTGGTGTTCAGGAGATTCTGCAGCAGTACAAAGACCTTCAGGACATCATCGCGATCCTTGGTATGGACGAGCTCTCTGAAGAGCAGAAGATCATCGTTAATCGCGCACGTAAGGTCCAGCAGTTCCTCGGTCAGAACTTCCATGTTGCAAAGCAGTTCACCGGCCAGGACGGTTCCTACGTCAAGTTGGAGGACACCATTCGTTCCTTCGACGAGATCTTGAAGGGCAACTGCGACGAGATTCCTGAGCAGTGCTTCCGTATGAAGGGCGGCATCGAAGACGTTTATGCGGCTTACGAGCAGCTCAAGAACGAGGAGTAATCATGTCCGAAATTATCTGTGATGTTGTAGCAAAGAACCAGGTGCTCTACTCCGGCTCTCTCTACTCGGTCATGGTTCCCGGCTCCGAAGGTGAACTGGGTATCATGGCTAACCACGAGCCTTTCGTCTCCGCTTTGAAGGATGGCGTTATTTGGGCTCGTACCAAGCAAGAGGGCGGAACCACTCTGAGCGCTGCCATCATGGGTGGTTATGTTCAGGTTCTCGGTGAGCGCGTTATCGTTCTCTGCGACAAGACCCGAGCTCTCAACCGTATCAATGTTGATAAGCTCAACAAAGAGATCCCGGCGCTTGAAGAGCGCATCGCCAACCTCTCTGAGGAAAGCGTGATCTCTCGTTCGGTCTTGACCCGTAAGCTGCGCTGGTGCAAGGTGCAGCTCGCGGCGAAAGAAAAAGAGGATCAGTACGTCTAATCTGGTTCTCGAATTCGTACCAGCTAAAAAGGCTCTTCCCGTTTCGGGGAGAGCCTTTTTCTTGTAGGTTCTGATCTTCGTGAGGATTAAATGAGGGCGTTCACGTCGTGAGGAATGGTGGGAATGTCGAAGGTGCAGTTGGGATCGGTTGAGAGCGTGCGCAGGTAATCCTGCAGCAGCGAATCTGCTTGGTAGTGAAGATCGATACGACCATCGAATGCGCACCAATAGTAGATGCTGCCAGTGATAATGATGGCGATACGCAGGAGTGCTTCATCGATATCAAGTGATTCGATGACCTCTCCTGCCGCAATACCTGCTTCGAGGTCTTGACGCACACGACCAAGAACGAATTCCTCCTCCTCTTCGCGTTCAAGGAAGTTGAACACGGGATTGGTTAGAGAAGAATAAAAGCCTGTGGTGAATTCCAAGCCAGCTTCTAAAACGCAATCAATGTAAAAGCGGTAAATAAGGATAATGCGTTCAAGGGAGGTATGATCTGAGGCTTGCTCTTCAGCTTTTTGCTTATATGAGGTGAAAACGTGACGCAGGTGATAGGCGAGCAGATCATCTTTCCCGTCGAAGAGGTTGTAGAAGCTTCCTGTCGAGATGCCAGCTTCATCGCAGATGTTACGGATGGTGAGTGAACTCATGCCTTGTCGATTGACAAGGCTGATGGTAGCTTCAAGCAACTGTTCGCGCGAAACTTGCGCGTGAGTATCTTGGGCTGAAATGGTCTTGTTTTTAGGACGCATGGCACTTCCTCGTTTCGTTTGCCCAGTTCATAGATTGATACTAGCAGAAACGCGTGAACATGTTTTTGTCACAAACGCATAAGCGCACAAAATATTCTTTTACGGAAAAAGTAGCGGCAAAGTTGCAGAATTGCTAAATATCGAGCAATTTCATTGAAGAATGTTAGACTTGATTCATGCCTACTTCACATGATGAAATGGGCTGAGGGTAGGGGTTTGGATCGGCTGGTATACCAGTGGGTCCTTGAGAAAGAAAAGGGTAGCCAAGATGGTGTTCAATAATATAGTCGTTGCTTACGATGGATCAGATCATGCAGTCGATGCGGTCATGAAAGCGCGCGATTTTGCACTTGCCGATCCTGAGGTTCGCATCCATGTAGTGTTCGTTACTACGCATCCCAATGCGCAGCTTCCTGCAAGCTTCAATAACTCTTCGTTCGATCCTGAACAATATCTGCTTTCAGTCGAAGATGTTATGGATCTTTATAATCGCACGATCGCTGAAGAATCTGAAAAGGTGAAAGCTGGCTTAGGTGTTGCGATCGAAGGGGTCGAAGATCAAGTTACGATTGATGTCATTCCTGGTTATACGCCAGCAGACGATATCATCGAGTTCGCAAAAGAGATTGAAGCTGATCTTATCGTGATGGGATCACGTGGTCTTGGTGCGATTCGTGGTGTTATCGGTTCGGTCAGCTATGCAGTGCTGCGCGAATCTACTATTCCGATTCTTGTTATCAAGTAGATCGCAAGACGCGGATTGTTTGATCGGCTGCCTCTTCGGGGGCAGCCTTTTTATATTCGGATGCTTTATGATGGTTGTGGTAAAACACAAGGAGCACTATGGCATTTCTTTTAGGTTGTGAAAACGTTCATCTTGAATACCCCACAAAAACAGTCTTCTCATCTCTTTCGCTTGGTATCGATGACGGCGATGCGATCGGTGTGGTTGGTAAGAATGGCGACGGGAAATCATCACTGTTGCGGCTTTTTGATGGCACGATCGAGCCTGATGAAGGGCGCGTTTTGCGTACGCGTGGTGTGCGTGTTGTTACGCTTGCGCAAAAAGATGCTCTTGACGAAGATGCAACGGTGCTTGCAAGCATCTTGGGCGACACACCCGAATACGTGTGGGCATCCGATGCGCGCGTGCGTGAGATTCTCAATAACCTAATAGGCGATCTCGATCCGAGCGCACGTATTGGTTCGCTTTCGGGTGGGCAGCGCAGACGCGTTGATCTTGCCCGCGTGCTCATTGCCGATGCGGATGTCGTCTTGCTCGATGAGCCTACCAATCACCTCGATATCGAAGGTATTCACTGGCTTGCTGAACATCTGCGTCGACGTTTCTCGAAAAAACAGGGGGCGCTTGTGGTGGTCACGCATGACCGCTGGTTTTTGGATGAGGTGTGCACTTCGATGTGGGAAGTGCATGATGGTATCGTTGAAGGCTTCGAAGGGGGCTATTCGGCGTATGTGCAGCAGCGCGTTGAGCGTGATCGGATCATCGAGCAGACTGAACGCAAGCGACGCAATTTGGCACGTCGCGAGCTCGCCTGGCTTTCGCGCGGAGCGCGGGCGCGTTCGACCAAACCGAAGTTTCATGTCGAAGCCGCGCGCGAGCTTATCGCGCAGGAGCCTCCTATCCGTAACAGCGTCGAACTCAAACGTGCTGCCATTTCGCGCTTAGGGAAGAAATGCATCGAGCTCACGGATGTGACGTTTAGCTTCGATGAGAAGGCTGAGCCAGTTCTGCACGATATAACCTGGCTTATCGGGCCAGGAGATCGCTATGGTGTGCTTGGCGAAAATGGTGCCGGTAAGTCGACCTTGCTCGAGGTTTTGCAACAACACCTCAAGCCTTCGCGGGGAAAGATCGAAGTAGGGAAGACCGTTAAGATCGCCTTTTTGAGCCAGGCCTTGAATGAGCTTGAAGAATTAGGTGATTCGCTCGTGCGCGAAGTGCTCACGCGCTATCAATCGCACTATGAGATCGAGGGAAAGATCGTTTCTCCGGCATCGCTGCTCGAACAGTTAGGATTCGAGAAAGCGTATCTCAACACCCAGGTGAAAGCTCTTTCGGGCGGACAGAAGCGAAGGATGCAGCTCATGCTCATCTTGCTTGATGCGCCTAACGTCCTTATTCTCGATGAGCCGAGCAACGATATGGACATCGATATGCTCGTTGCTATGGAGAATCTGCTCGACTCCTGGCCCGGCACTTTGATCATGGTGACGCATGATCGCTACATGATGGAGCGCGTGACGGATCATCAGTTTGCCTTGATCGACGGGACGTTACGGCATGTGCCACGCGGGGCAGAGGAATACCTTGAACAGCTAAAAGCGGCGCGCGCCAAGCGAGAGCGTAAGCGTTTCGGCGTGAGCGAAGATGGTGTCTCTACGGCAGAAGGAGCGATCCAGATAGAAGACGCTCAGGCAAGTGTAGTTCCGAAGCTGAGTGGTGGGGAGTTGCGCGAAGTGCGCAAGCGAGTGAACTCGCTCGAACGCCGCATGCAAACCCTTGAAGGGAAGATCGCTCAAGCTCAAGACGAACAATCGCAAGTAGATCCGAGCGATTACGTTGCCCTTGGCGAGATTCAGGAGCGCATCGCCCAACTCCAAAAGGATCTCGGCGATCTCGAAGAAGAGTGGCTCGAAGCCTCCGAACTGCTATAACCTTATTCCTTGGAATCGAGGCTGGGGGCTTGCGGAGGATCCGTGGGTGCAGTCGAGAAGTTCACCGAGGGGGCTCCTTCGGCATTGCCTTGTCCAAACGATACCACGGGTGCACCTGCAGCCGCCGTATTCGCATCGAAGCCGTCGCGCTTTGTGAAGTGGAACATGCCTGCAATGATATTGCCAGGGAAGGTTTGGATGGCGTTGTTGTAATTGAGCACCGTATCGTTGTAGCTCTGACGCATGTAGCTGATCTTGTCTTCGGTATTGGTGAGCTCAGTCTGGAGTTGCTGGAAGTTGGTGTTTGCCTTTAGGTCCGGGTAGGCCTCAGCGACCGCGAAGAGGCTCTTCAGTGTGCCGGTGAGTACGTTGTCTGCTTCCATCTTCGCTTCGGGTGTGGGAGCTGCCATAACTGCATTGCGCGCCTGTGTTACCGCTTCGAAGGTGCCGCGTTCATGCGAAGCGTATCCCTTCACGGTCTCGACAAGATTGGGAATCAGGTCCAAGCGGCGTTGCAGCTGCACATCGATCTGAGACCAAGCATTGTCAATGCGGTTGCGCAGCTGTACGAGGTTGTTGTAGAGAACAATTACGGCGATCACCAAAATGGCGATGACGATAAGCACAACGATCAAAGCGATCATGAGAACTCCTTTTGGTAGGTTCTATTCAGAACACGCTTGCTAGTACTGTTTTAACACTTCAGCACCCACTGAAGCGAAAGATGTAACGCGACTGTAGAATCCGTGCTTGCGTGCTTCGGTTGAGAGCGCACAGGCATCTTCGTATGAGTCACACAATGCTGCCACAGCTGATCCGCTCCCGCAGAGCACCTGGGCACTCGCCTTGGCCGATCCTTCGATGAGATCGAAAACCTCTTGCAATTCCGGCTTCAAGCTGAGCGACGCGGGAGTGAGGTTGTTCCAAGGAGTAACTTCGCTCGCTTGCATACAACAAGCAACTTCTTGGATGAATTCGGGGGCAGGGTATTCTGGTGCTTCGTCGAAGCGCTCATAGGCTTCCTTCGATGAAACGCCGCTGCCTTCAGGGCGGATGAGCGCCAGGAAGCCTTTGCGCGGCTCGAGTGCATGCACGAAATGATCGCCTTTGCCATCTAAGTAGGCGCAGCCGCCATAGAGGAAGAAGGGCACATCAGCACCAAGCTTTGCGGCAACCTCGATCACTACTGGGTCGAGTGGGTCGATACCCCAAAGCGCGGAAAGACCCTTGAGCGTTGCTGCAGCATCAGAAGATCCGCCACCCAAACCAGCCTCGAAGGGAATCTGCTTCGCCAAATAGATGTGGATCTCCTCGTCTTCTGTGCGGCCGAATGCCTCAGCAAGTTCTACGGCAGCTTTGTAGACGATGTTATCCTCTTGGTCGATCGTGAGTTGATCGATCATATTGCTGCTCTCGCACTTGAGCGTGATGCTTAGGCCTGTGTCAGGCTCCGCAGGAAACGAGCGGATCTCAAGTGTGTCGTGAAGAGCGAGCGCCTGCAAGATCGTGTGCGCTTCATGGTAGCCATCAGGCAGTTTTTCGCCGACGGCAAGCACCAGGTTGATCTTTGCGGGTGCGATGAGCTTTACGTAATTCATGAGCAAATTTCTTTCTTCTTCTGCTTGTTCTGTGCGCGCTTGGCTGCAAAAAACGCTTTAAGTATGCTAGCGCATTCATCTTCAAGTACGCCAGCTTCAACGGCGAACGTGTGATTAAGACGTGTGTCGCGATGTATCTCGTAGAGACTGCCGAGCGCGCCGGCCTTCGGGTCAGCAGCGCCATAGACGCAGCGTGCGATGCGTGCTTGATGCATGAGCCCTGCGCACATGATGCACGGTTCGAGCGTTACATAGACCGTGCAGTCGGAGAGGCGCCATGCATCGAGTGCTTTTGCGGCAGCGAGCAAGGCGCTGAACTCTGCGTGTCCTGCAGGATCGCGATCGGTCTCGCGTGTGTTGTGCGCACGGGCGATCACTTCGCCGTTGCAAATTACGACCGCACCGATCGGCACCTCGCCTTCTTCTTCAGCAAGACGAGCTTCGGCGAGTGCGAGGCGCATGTAGTCTTGGTCGTTAGTTTGGGATATTTCCATTATTATGTGCTATCCTAGTGGTCGCAGTTTTGCATACGGAGGAATGGCTGAGCGGTTGAAAGCGGCGGTCTTGAAAACCGTTGTACCGAGAGGTACCGTGGGTTCGAATCCTACTTCCTCCGCCACTGTTTTCGCAGGTCACACGTATTTTTCGTGTGACCTTTCTTATTGGCAGGAAACAATGCAGTGCCTGGTTCTTCTCTATGACTTCAACAGGTCGATCAGCGGGTTTTGCGTGGTGGGGAAGAACGTGTCCTTCACATAATCAAGGGGCATTTCGCGTCCGATCCACAGACGCTCACCGATGGCGGCTTGTTGCATGAACATGCCCGATCCGTCGATGACCTTGTTTCCGTTGGCACGTCCCAGTTCTACGAATTGAGTGTCACGCGGCACGTACACCACGTCAGCTATGATCAAGTCTTTGTGGAGCATGTCTTGGGAAACCAGACAGCCGGGAACTTCAGGCGTGCCTACGCTGGTTGCATTGACGAGCAGCACGGAATCGCCGATAGAAGTACGCAATTGCTCTTCGTCTTCCAAATCGTAGAGCACCACCTTGCAGGGGGAGTGGTCCTTAAGGCGCTCGATCAGTTCCTCGGCACCAGTGAAGAATTCATCTTTTCTGTTGAAGATATCGATCTCAGCTACGCCATCGAGAGCTGCCTGGGTAACGAGCGCGGATCCTGCCCCGCCTGCTCCCATGACCGTGATCTTCTTTCCGCGGATGTCCACACCATTGAGCACCAGGTTGCGCATGAATGCTGCGCCATCGGCGTTATCGCCAAGGGAGCGTCCATCTTGGATGACAACGGTGTTCACCGCCCCCATGATCTCGGCAGCTTCAGAAACTTCGTCGAGAAAGGGCAGAACGAAGGTCTTACAAGGCGTGGTCACGTTATAGCCGAGAAAGCCCATGGCGGCCATGCCGCGCACAGTGTCTTCCAGACGATCGTTGTCTACATCAAAGGCGATATAGGCATAGTCGAGCCCAAGATGCTCGAATACAGCGTTATGAATCTTGGGTGAACCTGAATTTTGTACAGGGCTTCCGATCAGCCCGATCAGTTTCGTTGCTCCGCTGATACGTCCGGAGTGCTGCATAGCTTTAGCCACCTCAATCTTTAGAATTTAGTCGTATATGAAATTTTAGACCAAGTCTATACAGAATAGGCGGCATTTGCGTTAAACCAAAGAAAGCATATCCGTGAGCTTGTGGGCTGCGTCACGTACGGAGAGTCCATCGATATCAAGCACGATGTCTGCGTATTTCTCATACAGCGGCGTACGCTCTACGAAAAGATCATGCAAGCTGCCCGTACCGTTCTTCATGACAACGCCGCGTTCATGCAGGCCGCCCAAGCGATTCTTCAATTCATCGTAAGAAACACGCAGGTAGACCACAGGGCCAAGGGTGGCAAGATGGGTCATGGCACCATCGGAATAGACTGCCGAACCGCCCGTGGCAATAACGCTTCGCTGCGCTTCAAGCGTGCTCAAAACCTCATTTTCGACTTCGATGAAGCCTTCTGGACCAAGAGCATCGATGATCTTCTGCAGGGTTTTATCGCTCTGGTTCTGGA
>CABQIW010000011.1 GCA_902464295.1 uncultured Eggerthella sp. | reverse complement strand
AGCGTAGGCAGCCGGATCGAACGTTGCCCCGATAAGAGGGGCATTCACTGTCCAGCGGTCACGCGAAGAGAGCGATTCTTCGTAGGATATCTGTTCTTCAAGCGATTCGTTGCGTTGCTGCTCTTCTTCAGAACGTTGCGTCGCTTGTTCGTTAGCGCAGAAGACCACCGCATTACTGTTGAAACGGGGTTCGTATTCCTGCGAGATGAGTGAGGTTGCTTCTTCGGGCGTCTTTCCAGAGAGATCGATGTTTCCCACGCTCACGCCTTGGTAGATGCGATTCATCGTGGCGAGCGAATCGATGCCACCCGCAACCACGACCACCACAACCACCACGAGCGCGACCGAAAGCACCCTACTCTTCGACCACAGCCATGCGCATGCGCCAGCAAATCGCGCGAACACGCCCGCTCCTCCTGAAGAACCCGAACCCTTTCCTCCAGATGGCTTCATGGGGTTCTTCAGCACATTATGGGGAATCCCCTGTTCTCCCCCAAGCACATTGTTCGTCTGGCCTGCCTGCGAACGACGCTTGCCTTCCGCACGAGCGCTGCGAGCAGACTGCGCAGCTTCCCTGCGAGTACGCGTGTTCGTTGATGGCGAAGCAGCTTCTTCTCGGGGTTCATCTTTTGATACCGCAGTGCGCCTAGCCGTGCGCATGAGCGTCTCAGCACGAGCAGGGCGCGCAGATGAACGTTGGGCGTCTTCTGAAAGAAATGAACGAGTCTGCTGCGTTGCAGCAGTACGTGCCTGTAGCCGCTGCCGCGCGGCATCGCGGCTCTCCTGCACAGGATCGATCTCAGGTTCTCTGCGAGACGGACGGGCGCTCGTGCGTGCTTGCGATCCGCTCCGAGCATCTCTGCGCGAGCGAACACCCGATTCTTGAGAGCGCGAACTGCGCGATGAGCCAACTTCGCCGCCAGTGCGTGAAGAGCGGCCCTCAAAAGCAGTGCGCCCGCCTCGTGTCGCACGCGTACTTTGGCTTGCCGCTCCTTCGCGAGAGGACGAAGCAGTGCGTGCAGTACGTGAAAAGCGCATGCTGGATCTGTCTTGACCACGCCGATTCGACGAAGAAGACGCTCCTTGCGCATCGCGCTTCCTAGCCATGAGCTCTCTCCGATGAAGCTTCAGCGAGCTCGCGCGCTTTCACTGATCGAGCGCCCTTGATACCAGCATAGAGATAGTAGGACGTAGTGAAAATATTCAAGATAAGGCCGGCATACACGAACCAGAATCCCCATGAATACTGCGCAGCAGAGAAGCCTGGCAGCCAAGAGAGATCACATACGCCCAACCCTGCGAAGAGCGGAAAGTTCAAAAGCACGCCCACAAAACCAATGTAGAGAAGCGTAGTGGCGACCTTGCCCGCATAGATAACGGGCACGCGAACCTGATAGCGCTTCAGGATGTAGCCACCACCAATGAGCAGGATAAGATCGCGAATGACCACGAAGAGAATGATCCAGAGCGGCAAACGCCCTACCAAGAACAACCCGAGCACACCCGAGATCATGAGCAGGCGATCGACCGCGGGATCGAGCAACTGGCCCAAACGAGAGACTTGATTCGTACGGCGCGCGACCTGGCCATCAACCCAGTCGGTCGATGCTGCGATCGCAAAGAGCAGCGTGGCTGCAAGGTTCAGATCATGAAAGAGCAACACGAGGAAGATGGGGATCATGAGCAGGCGAATGAACGAGATAAGATTCGGCAACGTGAAGATTTTGTTCGACACCTCGTAGGACTCGTTCGCGCCCATGCGCTCTCTCCCTCTTCAAAAAGGAAACGGGCCTCTAAAAGGCCCGAATCACACAGAATTCTATATCGGTAGCCTAAGCTTCAGGCGTTTGGCCAGCTTGTTCCTGCTTGGCTTTTTCACGTGCAGCTTTCGCTTCCAACGCCGCCTTAATTCTAGCAGCTTTTTCCGCTTCCTTACGTGCAAGCTCTGCTTTTTCTTCTTCTGTAGGCTCAGGTTTCGTGGTGACCGAAACGACCTTCTCGAAAGCTGGCTTGCGATACTCCGGCATCATGGTGAGACAATGCTGCGGACATTCACGCACGCACGTGCGGCACTGGATACAATCGAACGGGTTGATCGTCCAAGATTCCGCCTCTTTATCCACCGTGATGCAACCTGTTGGGCAGCGTTTGGCACAGATGCCGCAGAGCGTGCATTCAACGATGTCGTTCTCTACATGACCCTTCAGATCCTCCACAGGAGGCTTCGTCTCATACGGGTAGCGAATGGTCTCAGGGCGCTTGAAGAGCGACTTGAGCGTCATTTTTCCTAGTTTGAAATATCCCATTGCTCTACCTTTCCGTGCAGCTGATGCAAGGATCGATGGTAAGAACGATCATGTTGACATCGGCTAGGTCGCAGCCTTTGAGCGCCACGGTCATGCCAGCGATATTCTGCGTAGTTGGGGTGCGAATGCGCATGCGTTCGAGATTCTTCGTGCCATTGCCAGAGCAGTAGTAATACACTTCGCCACGTGGCTGCTCAAGAATGTTGCATGCTTCGCTTCCTGCAGCAGGCGCACCCTTCACGGGCACGTAGAAATCGCCGCCAGGGATCTTATCGATCAGTTCGTTGATGATGTCGATGGACTGCAGCACCTCTTCGGCGCGCACCTGAACGCGGGCATAGCAATCACCATCGGTTGAGAGGATCGGCTCGAATTCCGCCAGATCGCCATACGCGCCAATGCCTAAGCAGCGAACGTCGTTGTTCAAGTTACTCGCGCGCGCGAAGGGCCCGACCATGCCATAGCCAAACGCATCTTCCGGTGCGATATAACCCACGCCCACCAAGCGGTTCTTCACCGACGTGTCTTTCAGGAAAGCATTGCAGATCTGCTTGTATTCGTCTTTGATGCTCGCGAGCTTATCCTTGATGGCCTGGAGCATGGGCGCATCGATATCCTTCGTAACGCCACCGATGAGCGTGTAGGACAAGATGACGCGTCCGCCAGCTACTGCTTCGAAGATATCGAGAATACGCTCACGCAAGCGCCAAGAATGCATGAACAAGCTCTCAAAACCGAACGCATCGGCTGCAAGACCCATCCACAGCAAATGAGAATGCATACGGGAAAGCTCATGCATGATCGCACGCAAGTATTCAGCGCGCGGCGGGATCTCAACATTCATAAGACGCTCGACCGTTTGCGCATAGCCGTAGCTATGACCAAACGCGCAAATGCCGCAGATGCGCTCCGCAACGTAGATGTACTGATGGATATCGCGCGTCTCAACGAGCTTTTCGAGGCCACGATGGATAAATCCGATCTGAGGAAGAACATCGACGACCGTTTCGTCTTCAACCACGAGGTCGAGATGGACCGGCTCAGGCAGAACCGGATGCTGGGGTCCGAATGGAATGACTTGTGCTTTTGCCATTGTTACTCCCCTTCCTCGTTCGTGTTCGCCGAAGCTTCTGCGGGTGCTGCTTCAGGAGCGCTGGCTGCTTCGGCCTGCTTCTGGGGCTGCTCTTCGGCAGGAGCACCGGCTGCGCTGGCTGCTTCAGCCTCTTTCGCCGCCTTTTCCTTTGCCGCTTTCGCTGCTTTCGCCGCCTTAGCCTTTGCGATCTTTGCCGCCTTCTCGCGCGCAGCGAGCTGCTCAGGCGAGACGATGCTCATAGGAGCTTCAACGCCTTCAGCGAAGCGGTAGAACGCGCCTTCGAAATCGATAAGGTTGCCAACGATGTTCACGCCAAAGAGATCGTGAGCTTCGTTTTCGTTCACGAAAATAGCTATATAGAGCGGCGTGAGCGAAGGCACCTCGGTCTCACCTTTGATGATCCCTTCGATGCGTCGATTGATGACCTCGTTGCCTTTGATGAAAGTGTAATAGAGCCAGATGGTGTCATCTTCTTTCAGGACGCCCATCATCTGTGCAAGCTGATAACCCTGCTCTTTGTATTCGCGCGCAGTGTCTACCAGGTCTTCGAGCGCAAGAGGGACAAACGTTTCATTCAATTCCATAACGCTTACGCCCCTTTCTTCTTTTCTTCTTTGAGCTTCTTCGACTTTTCCTCAAGGATGCCGATTCCTTCGACCACCGCATCGATGATCGCCTCGGGACGAATCGCACAACCGGGCGCGTACACATCCACGGGGATAGCCTTATCGACACCGCCGATGATGTTGTAGCAGTCCTTGAAGATGCCTGCCGTGCAAGCGCAAACACCGCAAGCAACGACCACCTTCGGCTCTACCATCTGATCGTAGATTTCCTTGACCACGTCGATGTTGCGTTCGTTGATGCCACCCGTAACCAGGAAGATATCGGCGTGTTTGGGGTTACCCGTATTGATGATGCCAAAACGCTCGACATCATAGAGCGGCGTGAGTGCGGCCAGCACCTCGATATCGCAGCCGTTACAGCTCGAACCGTCGTAATGTATGATCCAAGGAGATTTTGAAACAGAAGACATGTTACCTCCTTACAAGAATGCAAGAACAAGGATATTGATACCACCGAGAACGAGCGTGACGATCCAGGTCGATTTCAACACCAGTTGCCATTTCACACGAGCGAAGTTGTTGTCGATCCAGATCTCAAGCAAGTAGATCAGGATGAACGCGATGAGCGCAACCACGATCGAAACAGGGTTGCCCCAGATGAAGAACATCACGATCCAACCCATGTAGAGGATGTTCTCGCACCAGTGCATGATCTCGATCTGACCGAGCGTCTTGCCCGACATTTCGGTAGTTACACCTTTTACCAGTTCTTGATGTGCATGATGTGAATATGAGAGATCGAACGGAGATTTCCTCAATTTAATCGTAAGAATGAACAGCATTCCCAAGAAAACGCCCCACAAGCTGAAGATGATGGGCGAATCCAAGAACGGCAGGATCGCGATATCGAAGCTGCCCGTCGCCTGGAAGAAGCCGACCGCAAGTAACAGCACCATAGGCTCATAAGCCATGATCTGCAGGTTCTCGCGATGCGCGCCTGCTTCAGAGAAGGGCGAGCGCGATGCATAAGCTGCCATGACGAACATCAGTTCAGCAAGCGTGATGACGAACACGCACAGAAGGAAGTTCCCGCCTGAGAAGAAGATACCGCCAGCAAGGAACGTGAAGATGAGCGCGCAGACCACATAGGTGCCGATCGTGCCGTTCACTGCCACGTTGTCCTTCGCGAACAGCTTGCGAACGTCATAGAGAGGTTGCAGTAGCGGCGGTCCTACACGACCCTGCATGCGAGCTGAGATAATGCGGTCGATGCCAGAGAGCAAACAACCGAGCACCGTTCCGACGATCGCGAAGACAACCGAGGCGCCGAGCGTGATGAGAATTGAAATAAGCGTTTCCACGATGTGCCTCCTTTCTTAGAACAGTGCCGTGAATCCGATGGTGGCAATGATCGCCCAGATGAATGCAATGAGTATGAGAATGTAGCAGATGATGGTGCCAACGGGCGTGAGCTTCGCCTCGCCGAACCAGTCCTCCATGTACCAGTTGCGCGCAGTAGCCTCCTGCGGTTTCGAGAGCGCATTCAAATAGATGCGCGATTCATTCTCGACCGAGACGCCGGAGAGATACACACTGGCCTTCTTCGCCTTCGTGTTCTTGCGCAGCACCCCGAACATCATGACCACCATGAACAAGACGATGATGGTGGACAGATAGAGGTTCTCGTCGCGGATCGGCTGGATGCTCATGCCGAGGATCGAGCTGACATAAGGCTCGACCATGAAGTTCGAGATGACCGGGATGAGCGCACAAGCAAGCACGGCGAGCACCGCCATGAGCGCAAGCGAGAGCCATTCGCTCTTATGTACGGTAACCTCCACGTTATCGGGCTCACTTGCGATGCCCGCAAGCTTACCGAGCCATTTCGCCCAGAACATGAAGGTGGCTGCTGAGCCGAATGCCAACATGAGGATGAGCGCGATCTGACGCGTTCCGATGAGCGTGATGAGCGTTGCCCACTTCGCGATGAGCATACCGAACGGCGCGATGAACATGATCATGATGCCGAGCATCATAAGACGTGCGAGCTTCGGCATGCGCTCGAAGAGCGTGTCCATGTCTTCGATGTTACGAGAGCCGATATGGTGCTCTGCGGTGCCCACGCACAGGAAGAGCAAGCTCTTCGCGATAGCGTGGAAGATGACGAGAAAGATCGCAGCCCAGATCGCCTCTGCTGTGCCAACGCCCGCGCAAGCCGTGATAAGACCAAGGTTCGCGATGGTCGAATATGCGAGCACGCGCTTGGCATTCACTTGCGAGATGGCAAGGAACGAGCAGAACAGGAACGTAAGGCCACCCACCAAGATAACGAAGATGGAGGGCCCGAACGACACCGCATAGATAGGTGCGCATTTGATGAGCATGAATACGCCCGCCTTCACCATGGTGGATGAATGCAGAAGCGCGCTAGTAGGCGTCGGCGCGACCATAGCGCCCAACAGCCAAGTATGGAACGGCATCTGCGCCGCTTTGGTCATGCCCGCAAGGCTCAAGCACGTGAGCGGGAACACCACAAGCGCTGGCGCGAACGTTCCGATGACGATGAAGTCGAGGAAATCGACAGTGTTGAACTCGAGCACCATGAAGAAGAGCGCTGCAAGAAATGCGATGCCGCCGACCATGTTCATGACGATCTGACGGAACGCGTTCGCGATCGCTTCCTCAGTACGGGTGTAGCCAATGAGGAGGAAGGAACAAACCGTAGTGATCTCCCAGCCAGCATAGAGCCAGATGAGATTGTTGCAGAAGATGATCGCATACATCGCTGCAAGGAAGATGAACATGAGCGCGAAGAAGCGCGGACGACGATCCGCTTCATGCTTATGTTCGGCTTGGAAGTCTTCCATATAGCCAATGGAGTAGATGCAGATGCCTGCGCCCACAAGGCCGATGATGAGCGTCATGATGAGCGAGAGCGAATCAACATAGAGACCGCGGGTGCACACGATATCGTGCGCGCATCCGAACTCGAAGATGAGCGTGCCGATAAGCTGGATGGCCGCAAGACCAAGCACCCAGAACCTTCGATACTTGACACTGTAGAAGATAACGATTGCGCCGACGATCACGCTGATAGCTATTGATGCCCAATCGACCACAACGGACTCAAACAGGAAATACTGCCCCGGTGTGCCGATGTTCATCGCAACGAACGCAATAGAAGCGCCCATGATGACGATGCTCGCAACCCACACGATCGCATTTCTTACCTTGTTCTGCCGAAAGATCAGCAAGAGAGCGGCAACAACAAGAGGAAAGAGGATTAGAAATCCTATCATCTCCATGCTTGTTCCTCCTTTTTTAGGAGCTCATAATAAAACGAGACTTAATCAGTCTCATTTTCACTCTATTACTTCATGCTGGCTGCACACTGCACGCTTCGTTTATGGAGATAATATGTTCGGTAAGTGGGTCGGGCCGGGCAGTATTTACGAACTGGGCTTACCCGATGATGAACACAGGTCGTTTCTGATAGGCACACACCACTGAAACTTCTGCCTCTGCTCGCGCAACCACCCCACGCAGTGTCTCGACCGGCAAACGATAGGTGTTATTGTTCTCAGAGATATGGAGCGCAACGACCGTTTCGAGTCCGCTATGCATGAGCGCCGCAAGCGCATCGGCCGCCTGCGCGTTGCTCAAATGCCCCACTTCTGATCCGACCCGTTCTTTCAGCATACGCGGATAGGGTCCCGTTTTGAGCATCTGCTCATCGTGATTGGACTCAAGACCAAGGATGCGCACCCCGCGCAAACCCTCAAGCGCTTTGGGGAGCACCACGCCGGTATCGGTGATGAATCCAAGCGCATCCGCTCCGCATTCGAACTTGAAAGCGAACGAAACGGGTGCATCGTGCGAAGTGGGCAGGATCGAAACATCCAAGGCTCCGATCGCATGTTTCTCGCCTGCCTCGAAGAAGACGATCTCGTTCGAATCCTGGGCTTGTTTGAGCTCCTTGCTCGCAGCAAGCGTTTCGGGATGTAGAAAAAGCGGTACCTCTATGCCTTGCGAACGCAGCCCACGCAGGATGACCCCGAGGTTCTTCACGTGATCAGAATGATTATGGGAGATGAGAATACCCTTGAGATTGGTCATATCGAAGCCGCCTTCTGCACTGAAGGCGAACACATCGCGCTTACAGATGCCCGCATCGATTAAAACGCCCTCACCCGTGACGCGATCATAGACCACCGAAGCATTGCCTTTGCTCCCACTGCCGATAACGATCAAGTTGAGGCGCACCGATGAAGAAGCGGGTTTTGTACGGCTATCATGTGCGAGAGATTCATGGTTCTCGCGATGCGCTTCGATATGCGCACGCGTCAGCCCTTGCTCTTCGTCTTGAAACAACATCGCTCTTTACTCTTAGCTTATGAATACCATGCAGGAACGAAGTCTATTTATGGTAGTAACGATGGAGCTCGTATTTTGGCTCGCAGCAGATGTTCATACCGAGACGTTTGTAGAACTGCTCATCGGTCTCAGAGATGATGACCGAAAAGAACGCATCGCAGCCACGCAGGTTTTCAACACAATCGAGCACCTTCTTCGCAGTTTCGTTGGTGGCGGAACTGATCGCGAGCGCGATGATGGTCTCGTCAGAGTGAAGGCGCGGATTGTTGGATTCGAGCACGTTGGTCTTGAGCTTGCAGATGGGTTCGATCGCTTCGTCGGAGATAACGTCGGCATCGGGATCGACACCTGCCATGGCCTTGAGCGCATTGATGAGCGTACAGGCGGCAGCACCAAGATTCGTGGAAGTCTTGCCCGTGACCACTTCCCCATCAGGCAGCATGATCGCACCCACGGGAGCGCCCGTGATCTCTTCCTTGAGCAGGGCTGCAGAACGCGCTTTGAGATCGTTGGCACCAACGCCTGCCTGGTTCATGAGCAACTCGCACTTCTCAACCTGATCTTGACCCATACCGCTGCGCTTGACCTCGGTAGCAGTCTGGTAATAGCGGCGCACGATCTCGCGACGGGCGGCATCCGAGCAGGCTTCGTCATCGACGATCGCGAAACCTGCCATGTTCACGCCCATGTCGGTAGGCGATTGATACGGGCAATGCCCTGAGATGCGATCCATCATAGCTTTGAGCACGGGGAATATCTCGACATCGCGGTTGTAATTCACGGTCACTTCGCCGTAGGCTTCAAGCTGGAAGGGGTCGATGATGTTCGCATCATTCAGATCGAGAGTAGCAGCTTCATAGGCGATGTTCACGGGATGATTGAGCGGCAGGTTCCAGACCGGGAAGGTTTCGTATTTCGCGTACCCCGCCTTCACACCACGCTTGTTCTCATGGTAGAGCTGCGAGAGGCACGTTGCCATCTTGCCCGAACCAGGACCAGGAGCCGTTACCACTACGAGCGGGCGCGTGGTTTCGATGTATTCATTCCTGCCGTAGCCTTCATCGCTTACGATACGCGCGATATCGTTCGGATATCCAGGGATCGGATAATGAAGATAAGATGTGATGCCAAGCGCTTTGAGACGATGGCGGAACGCATCGGCAGCAGTCTGACCGCTGTATTGCGTGATGACCACCGCACCCACGTAAAAACCCATGCCGCGCAAGATATCCATCAGACGCAAAACGTCCTCATCATAGGAGATACCAAGGTCGCTGCGTACCTTATTCTGTTCAATATCGTTAGCGTTGATAGCGAAGATGATCTCGACATCGTTCTTCATGGATTTGAGCATCGAGACCTTTGCATCGGGCTTAAAGCCAGGAAGAACGCGTGAAGCATGCATGTCATCGAAGAGCTTACCGCCGAATTCCAAATAGAGCTTGCCGCCCAGTTGTTCAATGCGTTTCTTGATATGTTCAGCCTGCATTGAAATGTACTTATCGTTATCGAATCCAATGCGCATGGCTACTCACTTTCTAAAAAGAACTTCTGCGACGTGCTTTGGCAACTGCAAAACCTGCAATCGCCTGGCGAGAATGCTGTATTCATAGTACTGAAATCAAGACAAAAGAAAACCCCTTGAAATTTGAAATTGTCTTTGAGCAGACTTACTGTGGAAGCATACTGTTGTCCGAAAAACTTCATTCTTCACGATCTCTATTCTTGACGTGAAGGATTGGTTTGTTACTATAGTTTGTGCTGTTTTGAGCAATCGGGACGTGGCGCAGTTTGGTAGCGCACTTGACTGGGGGTCAAGGGGTCGCAGGTTCAAATCCTGTCGTCCCGACCAGCTAAACACAAAGAGAGAGCAACCGCTCTCTCTTTTTTTTTGCGCAAGGGACGACTGCCTGCGCAGCAGGTGCAGGCCTTGCCTGCAAGGATTTGAACCGTTGGGTTCACCGAAGTGCTAGCAAGCACTTCTGGCGCGAGGGTCAAGGCTTGCGAAGCAACCGCGAAGCGGCTTGGCCTTGACGCGAGCGAACTTCTGTCGTCCCGACCAGCTAAACACAAAGAGAGAGCAACCGCTCTCTCTTTTTTTGCGCAAGGGACGACTGCCTGCGCAGCAGGTGCAAGATATCACTACCTATTTATCTTCGCGCGAACCGCTTCCTATATGATGTCGTGCTAAGAACTCCATGATACGGTTGCTGAAGATGAGCGCGATGACTGCAAGCACGATGAGCACCGCAAAGATCGCTACGCTCTCCCACAAACGCCCATCGAGCAATCCTTCAGCAGCATAGGCAGAAAGAATGATCCCTGGCGAGCGGGCAATGGTGGTGATAGCCACGAAGGGCTTCAGCTTCATATCCGTAAGCGGAACGATATAGGTGAACGTATCTTTCGGTAGCCCTGGGATAAGGAACAAGATGAACACGATGATGTTCAAACGCCCCGTTTTCTCAAAATCCTGGAATTTCTTCAAGTGCTGGTCGGAAATGAGGTCCTTGACGAACGGTGCGCCCAAACGGTGGACCAACTCATAGACGAATGCGCTCGAGATCGCGCAGCCGAATAGGATGAGCAGCGAACCCCAAAGTGGCCCGTAGAGCATACCCGCTGCCATCTGAGTGACTTCACCGGGGATGAAGGCAACCACGACCTGAATGAATTGAAGCGCAAGGAGTACCAGAACGCCCGCAGCACCTGCATCTTGGATGCGCTCGATCACGCGATCGACGCCACCCGGTTCGAAGATATCCTTGAACAGCGGAAGCAGCGCGACCACGACGATGATGCACAGAACGAAGAATCCGATCAGACCCAGGAACTTGAAAAGGTCTGAGCGCTTCACCTCCTTGTTGAAGAGGCGAACTGTGCTCTCTTGTTTGGCAGAATCTTCTGGCAAAGGCTGCTTGGCCTTGCGCCCTTGTTTCTCTTCATTCATGCGTGCTAGCGCTCCATTGCAGCGATCGTATCGAGGATGATATCGGCAAGCTCTGCCTTCGACATGAGTGGCAAGTGCGTTTCTTCTTCAGAGGTGACGAGCCACACTTCGTCGTCGTCCTTGCCGAACACCTTATTCGCACCTACTTCGTTCGCCACGATCATATCGGCATTCTTCTTGATGAGCTTCTTGCGCGCATTGTCGATGACATCGTTGGTTTCCGCCGCAAAACCCACCACGATCTGGTCGGTCTTGGCGTTGCCCAAGGTTGCGAGCACATCGGGGTTCTCAACGAGCGCGATGTTGGCCAGCTCAGCATCGTTGATGCCCTTCTTGAGCTTGCGATCCATCTCTTTTGCAGGACGGACATCGGCTACCGCGGCCGCGAAGATCCCCACATCGCATGCAGCGAAGACAGGCGTTGCCGCTTCGAGCATATCGCGCGCCGATTCAACGTAGATGACCTCCACACCCTCTGGCGCAGGCAGCGCGACCGGCCCCGAAACGAGCGTGACCTCGGCGCCCTTTCGCGCAGCAGCTTCAGCAAGGGCATAACCGAACTTCCCTGAAGAGCGGTTCGTGATATAGCGCACAGGATCGATGGCCTCCACGGTAGGACCAGCCGTGATCATGACGCGCTTGCCAGCGAGCACCTGCGGCTCGCTCGTTGAAGCGGGCGCATCGAATGCTTCGAGTACGCGCGAAACGATAAATTCTGGCTCGGGCAAACGGCCCTTCCCCACTTCGCCACATGCAAGATAGCCCGCATCGGGTTCGATGAAAGAGATACCGAACGTGCGCAGACGAGCCATGTTGTCCTGCGTGATGGGATTCTCATACATGTGCACGTTCATAGCAGGAGCGATCATGATAGGCGCAGTGGTGGCGAGCAGCGTAGTGCTGAGCAGGTCATCAGCAAGCCCATGCGCGATCTTAGCCATCACGTTCGCCGTGCAAGGAGCAACGAGAACGAGATCAGCCTCTTGAGAAAGCGAGATATGATGAATGGGATCTTGCGGGTTATCGAAGAGCTCTACCGCTACTGGCTCGTTAGTGAGCGCACGAAACGTGAGCGGATCGATAAAATGCGTGGCATGTTCACTCATCATGACCTTCACGCGCACGTCGGCTTTCTGCAGGCCGCGCACGATCTCGGCAGCCTTGTAAGCAGCGATGCAACCCGTGATTCCAATAAGGACGGTTTTCTGTGGTTTAGAAGCCATTTCATCTCCTTGATTCACTATATCTTTGTTATTGTAGGACAAGATGAACCGCTCGCTTGGAATGGCGCGAACTTCATCAAAACTTAATACCCTCACCATATTTTCTGTAAGCCAAGAAGCACACGAAAGGAGCCGCATGGAAGAGCCGCAACACGCAAACGCTAAAAGCGTTATCCACGGCATCACTTCCATGGTCTCGCCACGCTATATCCAGCTCTCTTTCGCAAAGCTCTTTTGGATCTTCGTGGTTGGCTCGATCCTCGGCCTTTTGATCGAAGATGTCTTCCATGTGCTCGTTTACCATGAATGGGAAAGTCGTGCGGGTCTCGTGTGGGGTCCATTCTCTCCGCTCTACGGTGTAGGAGCGGTGGTCCTAACAGTGTTTCTCAATCGGTTCTACTACACTCACAATCTGATCATCTTCCTCATAGCAATGGTGCTCGGCTCCGCCATGGAATACCTGGCGAGCCTGATCATGGAAGTGTTCTGGCATGCGATCGCCTGGGATTATAGCGGCACGTTCGGCTCGATCGATGGGCGCACGAACTTCTTGTTTGGCGTGATGTGGGGCATGCTCGGTCTGGTTTGGGTACGCATGATCATGCCGCGCATCAAGTTCATATTCCAGCACATCAATTTCAAGAGCACAGCCATGCGCATCTTCACGTGGCTCATGGTCATCTTCATGGCGGTCAACATCGTGGTCACCGTGCTTGCGCTTCACCGCGAAGGACAGCGCACGGAGAACATCCCTCCTGCAACACCGATCGATGTATGGCTCGATGAAACATTCCCCGATGACTGGATGCAGAAACGCTTCGAGAATATGACCGTTTCGAAGGACGTCGGGGCGAAGAGCTCTTAAGAGCACCAGTTGCCAAAGCTCTTAGGCGCGTGAAAACGCTTACTTTTATCGTGCGAAGGCGTTCGCTCTCCAGCGCGCTCGGAACACCTCGGCTCCATGCGCTTTCAGGCGCATCCCTTAAACGAGCGCGAAGCTCTCACGTTCTTCGGTGATACCGCAATTCTCCTGATAGGCAGCGAGCACTTCATGTCCGCGCTCGGTAAGCCCGATGCGACGATCGGCCAATTGCGAAATAGCTTGAATGAGGTCATCCGGCAGCGGTGCCATGAAGCTGAGCGTATCGTTGATGCAGGGATGCTGGAACTCGATGAAATACGAATGAAGGAACTGACGGCAGAGTCCGAGATTGCTACTCTTCCCTGGATTGCCATAGGTCTGATCACCCACCACCCAATGATGGATGTATTCCATATGCACGCGAATCTGATGGGTGCGCCCTGAGTAGAGCTTGCATTCAACGAGCGTGAAGCCGTTGTCCTTGAGCCCCGATTCGAAACGCTCGAGCACATTGAACGTAGTGACCGACGAGCGTGCCTGAGGCTTATCGGAAACCTGCATGCGCGTACGATTCTTGTCGCTGCGGAAGATCGGCGCATCGATCAGGCCCGTATCGCTCGCGATGTTGCCGTGCACCAGACAAAGATACTTACGATCCACATTGCGGCGACGGATCTCATCTTGAAGGATATAGCCCACTTCGTCATTCTTCGCGCAAAGCATGAGCCCGCTCGTGTCGCCGTCCAAACGATGCACGATGCCTGGGCGGTCATCGCCCTGAATGTGAGCGAGATTCTCGCGTCCATAGTGGTGGATGAGCGCATTGGAGAGCGTTCCTCCTGGGTGTCCAGGCGAAGGATGGCAGATGAGCCCTGGCTGCTTGTTGATCACGAGCAGATCGTCATCTTCGTAGTAAACCTCAAGAGGAATATCTTCGGGCTCGAGATAGACATGCGTCTCTTCAACGAGCTCCTCGTAGATGATAAGGTCGCCCTCGTTCACGAGGTCTTTCTTAGTGGGCTCTTTGCCATTCAAAAAGACATTGCCCGCCTCGATCTGCTTGACCGCTTTGCTGCGCGTCGGATACAGACCAGCTTCGAAAAGATACGAATCGAGACGCATCCCGGCATACAGATCGCTTACCGTATTCGAGAGTTTTCTCGCCATGGAATTCGCCTCCTATTCGCTGTGTTCCTCATGCTTCGCTGCGGCAAGGAATTTGATGATGAATGCGATGAGCACACATATGATACCGCAGGTGATCCCCGCATCAGCAATATTGAAATTCGGAAAATCGATGAAGAGCGGCTCGATGAAATCGACCACGTAGCCGCGCACGAGCCTATCGATCATATTTCCCAAGCCTCCTGCGAAGATGAGCGCAAGACCCACCGTTTCCAACACCGAAGCTTCTTTGGCCACATAGATCATGTAGGCCAAGATGATCGCGCAGAGCACGATGCTCACGATAGCGAGCACGACGACCATACCTGAGAACGAACCCCACGCTGCGCCGAAATTATGAACGAGACGAAAGCCAACAACGCCATCGATCGCAGGAACGAGTGCGGTGCTTGGCGTTTGCGCTTCCATGTAGACCTTCACTATCTGGTCGCAAACACACCAAAGCACGACCACCACCCCGAACAAGAGGTAGTTGCGTCGTGCTTTGCTCGATTGTCGTTCGTTGAGCGAAATGCCGCGATCCTATCCAATAGCATCGAGCGCATCGCCACAGCGCTCGCATACATCGGGATGATGCGGATTGCCACCCAGTACCCGGAAGTTCCAGCAGCGTGGGCATTTATCGAGATCGGATATGGAGATCTCGACCGTAAGCTCATCGCCACGCTCGAAGGCGACCTTGCTCACGATGAGCAATTCTTCGAAGAAGTCCTCGCTGAAATCGGTGAGCACATCGTATTCTGCCTGCGGCACCGTTGCTCTTACCACTGCTTCCTGGCTCTTGTTGATGGCTTTCTCAACGCGCTTCTCTTCGAGCGCCTTGGTCACTTCATCGCGGAATGCGAGCACCACTTCGAAGCGCTTCTCAATGCGCTCTGCTTCGTGCTCAGGAATGAGCGGCACGAAATTCCCGCGCTCAGGCCAGCCAGCAAGCTGCACGCTGATTGGATGATCCTGCGATTCTGCCAGACCCTTCGGGTAGTTCTGCCACACCTCTTCAGTCGTGAAGCTGATGATGGGCGTGAGCAGACGCACGAGCACTTCGAGCACGTTCGCAAGCACTGTTTGAGCGCTGCGACGCGAGCGCGCATCGGGAGCATCGGAATAGAGACGATCCTTGAGCGCATCCAAATAAACTGCCGAAAGGTCGCCGACCACATAATCGTAGATCAAGCGGTACACATGATGGAACTTGAAGTTATCGTACGCTTCGTTCACTTCATCGAGCAAACGGCCCAAGCGAACGAGCGCCCACTGATCGAACGGTTCAAGCTGATCCCACTCAACGACCGCATCGTCACGCGAGAAATCGTTCAGAACGCCGAGCAGGAAACGGAAGGTGTTGCGGAAACGACGATAGGTATCGGAGGTGCGCTTCAAGATGTCCTGCGAGATGCTCACATCTTGAGAATAATCGACGCTCGCAACCCACAAGCGCAGCACGTCAGCGCCGTACTTGTCCATGACCTCAGCAGGATCGATGCCGTTGCCAAGCGACTTCGACATCTTGTGGCCATTCTCGTCCACCGTGAAGCCACAGTGCATGACCGCTTTATAGGGCGCCGTTTCATAGGCGCCGATAGACGTGAGCAGCGAAGACTGGAACCAGCCACGATGCTGGTCGGAACCTTCAAGATAGAGATCGGCCGGGAAACGCAGACCAGGACGCTTCTTGCAAACCGAGGTATGCGAAACGCCGCTTTCCCACCACACGTCCAAGATGTCGGATTCGGGAACGAGATCGGTGCAGCCGCACACCTCGCAAGCCGTTCCAGCAGGAAGGTAATCCTTAGGGCTCTCGGTGAACCAAGCATCGGAGCCCTTCTCTTCGAAGAGCTTGATGACCGCATCGAAAGTCTCTGCCGTGGCGACCGTATTACCGCACTTCGCGCACTTGAAGACCGGAATGGGCACACCCCAAGAGCGCTGGCGCGAGATGCACCAGTCGGGACGTTCGGCGACCATGGAACCGATGCGATTCTTGGCCCACTCAGGAACCCATTGCACGTCTTCGTTGATCGCTTTCAGCGCCTGCGTGCGCAGATCGTTCTTATCCATGGAAACAAACCATTGATCGGTCGCACGGAAGATGACCGGCTGATGACAGCGCCAGCAATGCGGATAGCTGTGAACGATATCGACATGGGCAACGAGAACGCCCTGCTCGCGCAGCCATTCGATGATGCGCGGGTTAGCCTCATCCACATCGAGGCCCGCAAAAGGACCTGCTTCGTCGGTGAGCACACCATTATCGTCGACAGGCATGAGGATCGGAAGATCGAATTCAAGGCCGACCAGGTAGTCGTCCTGACCATGACCAGGAGCCGTGTGGACCGCACCGGTACCAGAGTCGAGCGTGACATGATTGCCATAGATGATCATGCCCTTAAGATCCTGGCGAATAGGACAGGTATACGTGGCGCCGCAGAGCTCCTTGCCCTTCACGCTCACCACTTCCCCGCTCGCATCGCGAATAAGCTCATAGTCTTCCCAGCCCGCTGTTTCAGCAACATCTTCGAGCAGGTCGTAAGCAAGGATGGTAGTGAAATCGGCCGTACGAACCATGATGTAGTCCGCTTCAGGTGCCAAGCAGACCGCCGCATTCGCCGGCAGCGTCCAAGGCGTAGTGGTCCAGATGAGCACGAAGACCGGTGAAGTGACACCTGCTGCTTCGAAGGCGGGTGGAACCGTGTCGAGCTTGAAGTTCACGAAGATGGAAGGCGAGGTCTCATCTCCGTATTCGATCTCTGCTTCTGCAAGTGCGGTGTGGCAGTTCTTGCACCAGTGAATGGGCTTGCGGCCACGATAGACCGAACCGTTCAGATACATCGCTTTGAAGATCTCGACGTTGCCGGCTTCGTAATCATGCGTGAACGTGAGATACGGGTGATCCCAATCAGCATTGACACCAAGGCGCTTGAAGCCTTCGCGCTGGATATTCACGTACTTCTCCGCCCATTCGCGGCACAGACGACGAAGCGTAGGCTGATCGATCTTGGCCATCTTGTCGGGGCCGAGCGTGACCTCGACCATGTGCTCGATCGGCTGGCCATGGCAATCCCATCCAGGAATGTAGGGCGTGAAGTAGCCGCGTTGCGCATGGGTCTTGTTCACGAAATCTTTCAGGATCTTGTTGAAAGAATGCCCCAGGTGAATAGGGCCATTGGCATAGGGAGGGCCATCGTGCAGGATGAACGGACGAGCGTCCTTGTTCTTTTCGAGCACCTTATGGTAAATGTCGATGTCGTTCCAAAACTGAAGGCGGGCAGGCTCATTCTTCGGGAGATTGCCTCGCATCGGAAAATCAGTTTCGGGCAAATTCATGGTTTCTTTGTAACTGTTCGTCACGACATGACCTTTCTTGAACGATCTTTTCGGGTGTTCGCGGAAATAAACTATCTGATTATAACGCGTAACTACGCACAAAACTACTATAATGAGTAGGGTTTAGACGAGCGCATATCGCCAGTTCGGACCAAATTGTTCACATACTCGAAAGGTCTCGAACAGATGACATTCAAAATCGCAACCGACTCCTGCTGCAATCTTCCCGAAGATATCATCGATGATCTCGATCTGACGATCTTCCCGCTGGTCTTCATGATCGGTGAAGAACAGCATCAAAGCTACCTTAAAGGCGAGGTCACCGACCTTCAGCAATTCTATACGCACATGCGTGAAGGCAAGGTGTTCACCACTTCCCTTCCCAACCTCAAAGATACTGAAGCTGAACTGAAGGCGATCTTCGAATCGGGAAACGACGTGCTCTACCTTGGCTTCTCGAGCGCGCTTTCAGGCACCTATGAAGCGATCCGCCTCCTCGGTAACGACCTAGTGAAGAACTATCCCGATCGCACGTTCATCGCGATCGATACGCTTGCCGCCTCGCTCGGTCAAGGGCTTCTGGTCTACTACGCTGCACAGATGCGCGCAGAGGGCAAGACGATCGACGAGGTTGCCAGCTGGGTACGTGAGAACCTGCTGCACATGTGCCACTGGTTCACGGTTGACGATCTCATGTTCCTCTACCGTGGCGGACGCGTTTCGAGAACGGCAGCGTTCGCTGGCAGCCTGCTGAACATCAAGCCCGTGCTCCATGTCGACGACGAAGGCCGCTTGATCCCTGTTGAGAAGACGCGCGGGCGCATGAAGAGCATCCGTCGTTTGTTCGAACACTTCAAAGAGACCTTCACCGAACCACTTTCCGATCAGACGCTCGCCATCTCGCACGGCGATTGCATCGATGACGCGCTCACACTAAAGAAGATGATCGAGGATGAATACGGTCCGCAAAAGTTCATCATCAACTATGTCGATCCGGTGATCGGTGCGCATTCAGGGCCCGGCACGCTCGCGTTCTTCTTCCTGGGAAGCCACCGCTAGACCATCGCTAGACCCGCAGATTCAAAGAAGCACACAACAAAGGCGCGCCTTGACCTGAAGACGCGCCTTTTGGTTTTGGTCTTTGATCCAAGCTCGTACGAGCGCGCTCAATACGGACGCTCGACGATGATGCTGCGCAGCGTTTGAATGAGCTTCTCGTTCTCTTCATGTGAGCGAATGCACACTAAGAAATAACGATTCGCCTCGATGCCCGGAATGCCCGTAAGGTCACGCAAGCCAAAGCCCGCCGTTTGCAAACGCACGACCAGATCGGTCGCATCAGCGATGCCGAAATCACGTGCTGCACGTTCTTCGAGCGCACACATGACGAAATTAGCTTCTGAAGGGAACACTCGAATGCCTGGGATGAGGCTGAGCATGCATTGCACCCAGGGAATCTCCTTGTCGATGAGCGTGTTGGTGCGCTCCTGGTAATCGCCTAGATACGGAAGCTGCTGCGCCACGATCTCGTGGAACATGCCGATGGAGGTGCCGTCGGTGAATTGGCGGATGAGCTTGATGGTGTCGGGGTGCCCGATCGCATAGCTGAGCGGAATGCCTGGCATGCCGAGCTCTTCGGAAAGGTTGCGGATGACGATGAGATTCTCTTGCTTGTAAGCACGCGTGACGAACGAATCGCCGCCCATGGTGAGCGTGACGCTGCTCTCGTCCACGATGACCCAGTTGCAATGATCGATATAGCGATCGAGCGTGCGCTCTGAGAGCAAACGCGCGCACGGGAAACTGGGGTTACCCAGCACCGCTGCCTCGAACCGCACACCATTCTGCACGGCCACCTGAGGCTCGACCGCAGAGAGCGAGTACGCGTTCATGAGCTTGACCGGATTGTGACCAACGTTAGCAACAGCAAGATAATATTCAGTAGGCGCAGGCGTAGGTATGCCCACATTGCACGGACGATACGCTTGTGCGATATCAGCGATAAGCGAAGACGGGCTCGTGCCCACCAGGAAGCATTCGGGCGAGATCTCGTAGTAGCGCGCCAGATTGTTGCTCAGATGCACGCCTGCTTTATCAGGCCTGAACGTCATCGCACCTTCAGCGATCGCAGAAGCGATGGCATCTTTGATGCGTTCGGGGGTGCCAAGCGGATTGGCGGTACAGGCGAAATCGTGCCAGTCGATCTCTGCACGGATGTCATACGGTAGAGTGGTGTCCTCACTCGAGGCACGATCCTGCCCCCCGATAACATCTGTCAAAACGTTGAAACTTGGCATACACCAATGCTTTCTTGCTTCCTATAAATACCGCGAAGCAATACCCTAACACATAAACACAGCCTTGCGTGCATGTTAGACTGACTTTGTGGCAAATAACCTATCGACAGATTCTACCGATTTGGAGGAATGGCGCGGACCTGCGATCTTGCTCGTGGACCTCGATGCGTTCTTCGCTTCCGTTGAGCAGCACGATCACCCCGAGTGGCGCGGCAAGCCCGTCATCGTAGGGGGCGACCCCACCAAACGTGGCGTGGTCTCGACCGCCTCCTACGAAGCGCGCAAATACGGCGTGCATTCCGCCATGCCCTCGAGCACCGCGGCGCGTCTGTGCCCCAATGCCATTTGGACCGCAGGCAGCCATGCACGCTATGCAGAAGTGTCGCAGCAGGTCATGGACATATTGCAAAGCTATTCTCCCCATTTGCAGCAAGTAAGCATTGATGAGGCGTTCCTTGATGTGAGCCCTACACGGGTGAACAGGACCCACCCCGTTAAGATCGCTCGTGAGATCCAACAGCGCGTCGATGAGCTGGGCATCACTTGCTCGATCGGCGTTGGCACCTCGAAAGCAGTGAGCAAGATCGCATCCGATCTTGATAAGCCTCATGGCATAACGGTCGTCTATCCAGGCACTGAACGGGCTTTTCTCGCACCGCTTCCTGTGGGCGCAATGAGCGGCATCGGCCCTGTGGCGCAAAAGCAGCTGAAGGACTATCGCATCCGCACGCTTGGAGAACTCGCAGAAGCCGATACGGGCATCCTGAAGAAGGTATTCGGCAAGAATGCCCAGAAGATCCGCGACCGTGCGCTCGGTATCGATACGCCGGTCCTGGAGGAGCGCGAGCCAGCCAAATCTGTCTCGAACGAGATCAGCGTGGCAGTGAGCTTGGATGACCGCCATGATATCGAATCGCTCATCGCTTCAGCTGCGCACAAGGTTGGAAGGCGGCTGCGTAAGAAAAGCCTAGAAGGCACCACACTTCATTTGAAAGTGCGCTATGAGAACCTAAAGATCCATACCTGCCAGCGAAAGATCGCCAACCTTGGAACCAATGAGCTCACGTGGCTTCCCCACCTCTATGACATGCTCGATGAAGTATGGAGCCCAGGAATATTATTGCGCCTGGTAGGAGTAGGTGTGAGCGGGTTTGACGGATCCGTAGTACAAGAACGCCTCTTCGACGACGACCTCAACGAGAAGCATGCCACATCCCCACTTCTTGCTCATGCAGAAGAGAAGGCAGCATTGCTCGATGCAAAAGACTTGATCGCAGAGAAGTTCGGCGACCATTCGCTGCGCTTTGGACATGAGATCGCTTCGCGCGAACGAACGACACGCAGCTCATCGAACAATCCTACTGAATACCTCGATCGGTAGCTGAACGCGACTTTCGCGCTGCTTGATCGTTAGTCGTGCACGACCCTTCATGCTGCTCGATCGCTAGGCGCGCGCATCCCTTCGCGACACCCGCTCGTTAATTGAACTTGAACATGCGTTGAGCGATGCGATACCCGTGAAGGGCAACCTGCCTTCCCAAGACCGTCGGCAGATTGGTTGAAAGGTTCAAGAAGGTCTTGCGCAACTGGCGATAGGAACGCGGGTTCGCTTCACGCAAGTAGACCCAGAGTCCTTTGCGCTTCTCTTCGTTCTCAGGCGTATCCTCCATACGCAAGAATACTGAGCAGATGCAGAGCATCATCGAAAGATAGTTGTAGAGGTAATGCTGGAGCTTCTTGTTCTCGATCGCATCCAGATCGACCGCATCGATCATCTCTTTCGTGATGCGAAGTTGCTGATCGATACGAGAAAGCATGACCTTTTCGTTGACCGACTGATCTTCGCGCCCGATGAAATAGCGATAGGTATCCACGTCAAAGTAGACCATGCTCTTCACATGAGCGAGCGGCACGTACACGAAGATGTTATCAACATAGAAGCAATGGTGAGGGAGCTTAAGACCGATCTCCTTCAGAAGCGCCGTGCGGTAAATGACCGAATGCATCAAGAGGTACTGCGAAAGGTGAAAATGTCCGATATCATCCCAGCCGAAGATCTTGTTCTCAGGAAAGACATTGCGATATCCCATCGAAATACTCTTGCCTTCATAGACTTTCTCATAGACATAATTCGAGATCACCAGGTCGGTCGGCTCGGCAAGATCTGCCTGCGAACGGATGAAGGCCATGATGGTCTCCATGGCTTCTTCGTCCAGCCAATCGTCGGAATCAACCACCTTGAAGTAAAGGCCCTCAGCTGCAGCAAGACCGGCATTCACCGCGCCGCCATGCCCAGCGTTTTCCTGATGGATCGCGCGGATCACATTCGGATGCTCGGCCACAAGGCGATCGCAGATCTCTGCCGTGTTGTCCTTCGTGGAACCATCGTCAACGAGGATGATCTCGATATCGTCACCCAGGGGCAACAAGGAGTACACGCATTTTTCCATATAGTCTGCCGAGTTGAAGCACGGCACGGCAAAGGAGATTATCTTCATCTATGAACAACCTTCTGAATGATCATGGCGATTGCTGCTACTTTAATACGGTTAATTCAACCGAGTGACCATTATCACCCGATTTTGCGGATATTCGGTTGCTATTATGAACCCAACAGAAAAACTCTTGAAAGGATCATGCATGGCCTCGTTCATTGACTCTCTGATCGACCGCGCCAAAGCGGACAAGAAGACCATCGTTCTGCCCGAGGGCAACGATGAGCGCATCCTCGAAGCAGCGCAGGAAGCACTCGCGCAGGGTATCGCGAACATCATCATCTTGGGTGATGCCGATGAGATCGCTGCAAAAGGTTACAACCTTGAAGGCGCCACGATCATCGATCCTGCAACTTCCGATAAGCAAGAAGAATTCGCAGATCTCCTCTACGAACTGCGCAAAGCTAAGGGCATGACCCCTGAAGAGGCAAAAGATCTGGTGAAGGACCCGATCCATTTCGCCGTGCTCATGGTGAAGAGCGGTCTGTGCGACGGTCTGGTAGGCGGTGCCTGCCACGCTACCATCAAGATCCTCTCCCCGTCCTTGAAGATCATCAAGACGGCACCGGGCGAGCCCATGGTAAGCTCCTTCTTCATCATGGATGTTCCAGGCAGCGAATTCGGCGAGAACGGACTCTTCCTGTTCGCCGATTGCGCGCTCGAGATCCAGCCCACCAGCGAAAAGCTCGCTCACATTGCGAACCAGACTGACAAATCCTTCAAGCGCCTGATCGGTGACGATCCGCGTATTGCGCTGCTCTCGCACTCCTCCCACGGTAGCGCCGTGAACGATGATTCCACGAAGGTCGTGAAGGCTGTCGAATACATCCGCGAGAACTATCCTGATATCGTTGCTGATGGCGAGCTGCAGCTCGATGCAGCTATCGTTCCCGAGCTGGGCGCTTCCAAGGCACCGAATTCCCCGGTGGCTGGCAAGGCGAACGTACTCATCTTCCCCGACCTGGATGCAGCGAACATCGGCTACAAGCTGGTCCAGCGCCTGGGCGGCGCAAAGGCCTATGGCCCCGTGTTGCAAGGTCTCGCTGCTCCCGTGAACGATCTTTCCCGCGGTTGCACTGCTGAAGACGTGGTGGGCGTTATCGCCATCACCTGCGTCCAAGCACAGACGATGTAGCTTATCCGCGCATAACAGCTTGCAAACTGAAGACCAGCTAGTCATAACGACTGGCTGGTCTTTTCATTGTCCGAAGTCCTTGAGAGACAAGTAGCTATCTACCAAGCGTGTCGATGAACCAATCGAGGAGCACATCACGCGGATCCGAGCCGCTCTTCATAGCAAGTTCGGCATCTTGAGCAGTACTGAGCGCATGGATAAGTTGCGACATGGTGTAGTTACGCGCTTGCTTCTCGAGTGTCTTCGCTCGCCAAGGCTGAATGCCCAGAACAGACGCAATGTTCCCCGCCCCGCGCGCATTCAGCGCTCGCACGCTGATAAGATCACGCACACGCGAAACACAGAGCGAAATAAGCTGATAAGGAGACATCTTCTCCATGCGATTGTAGAGATAGATGCAACGCGAAAGATTCTTCATACCGAACGCATCGAGAAATTCCCACGGCTTGATCTCTGCCGTGCGCGCTACGAGCGCAATGACCTCATTCTGATTGACCGGATCATCGCCACGATGCGCAAGCGCGAGTTTACGGATCTCGCTATCGAGCGTGACCGTATTCGTACCTGCTAGATCAATGAGCGATGCTGCTGCACCTTCCGTGAAGGTAACACCATGCGTAAGCGCCATCGAACGCACCGCCGCATTGAGGTCCTTCGCCTGAAACGGTGCGCAATCGATAACGGCATCTTTCCCAAACCCGCTCACTGCCTTATACAGCCGTGTATTCTTCGGCAGCTTCTGCGCAACGAGCGCCAAAACAGTAGTTTGAGATGGTGAAGCAAGATAGGAAATGAGCGCTTCCGCATCAGCTTTGCGCAGCTTGTCGACGTTGTTCACTTGAACCAGGCGCACTTCGCTCGCAAACGGCAGCGTATTCGCCGCCGCAACGATCTCTTCCCCTGTTGCCTTCTCACCAGCGAATACATCGGAGTTGAAAGCAAGATCGCCGTAGGTCGAAATGCGCTTGCGCAAACGTTTAATGACCGTTTCGCGCTTAAGCTCGTCTTCGCCACTGATGAGATAGACCGGGAGCAAGGGATTGTTCTTCTTCGATGCCATGCTGCTATTGTAACGTAATTAGATGACAAACTAACCGGTCGTTCGACACCTCGTCTCAAGCGCTACAGGTGACAAACTACCCGGGCATTTGTCACCTTGTCGGTGTTGCCATAAGGGGCGGAGCCTGTGGGGTGGTTGGACGACTCTGAGTCCGCACTCTTAAATAGTAATAGGTTGTCCGAAGGAGCGAAGTGCACGAGATAGCCTGCAAGATATTGCAGGCTATCGAGCAACGAAAGCGGGTCGACCCAACCACCCCTCAGGCGTAAGCCTCTTGTGGCAACGAGGGAACCTCGTGTTTGGTGTCGAACAACCGGGTAGTTTGTCACTTTTTGTTTTGGGAGGTTACCGTGATGGTGTTGGGCGAAAAGACACACACAACATCGCCGTCTTGATCGCTTCGATAGATCTCTGAGCCTGCTGATTCCAAAGCGTTCAGAGCATCGTCGGTCGGATGCCCGTAGGAGTTCTTTCCTACTCCGATCAAAGAGACTTTCGGGCTCAGTATGCGCGCAAGCTCGGGAGTGATCGCCTTGCGCGAGCCATGGTGTCCGACCTTATAGAGATCGACCGGTTCGAGCAGATGCTCTTCGTTGAGTTCTTCCAGCACCTCAGCTTCCGCATCCCCGCAGAAGAACCCCCTCCAATCAACCACCCCATCACCATCGCAGTCGATATGCACATTGAAACAGATGCTGTCTTCGTTACCTCCTTCATGCTCGACCTGCACAGGAGCGATGATGTTGAAGGTGAATATCCCGAACCGCACCGCGTCTCCCCTGTTCAGTTCCACAACCTTCTGCTCGCCGACCATGCTCTTCGTCAACGAGACAAAGTCCTTTGCGCGGTCATCCCCTACCTCGTCAAGCCCTTCAGCGATGAACACCTGATCAACCTCAACTACCCCGCCAAGCGCTTGCAGGTTTCCGCAATGATCATCGTCCGGATGCGTGACGAGCACGGCATCGATCTTCGAGATATTGTTGCGTGCGAGCGCGGCGTAGAGCATCTCAGCTTCATTGCCCGTATCCACCAGCAGCGTCTTTCCCCCGCTCATGAAAGCAAAGCTATCCCCTTGCCCCACGTTGAGCATCACAATACGGTCACCCCGTGCGCCTACATTCAAGAATAGGCAACACACGATCACGAGCGCACTCAGCGCTGCTGAGCAAACGACCACGGTGCGTTTATGCCGAGCGGGTCTCGGCCACCACACCCACAAGAGCACTGCTAAGCCAAGTGCGAGCGGAAAGGCAAAGCTTATCGTGGTCGAGATGGGGATCGATGCGAACGGGATCGATTCGAATGCCGAGAAGAAGGCGATGAGCCCGCTCGTAACCGCTGAGAGCAGCCCAAGAAGACTAGGCACGAAGGGCGCAACGAGCATCACCGCGAATCCCATCATGAGCAAAAGCGACAGATAGGGCGTTGCAACGATGTTAGCCAAGGGCGAGAGCAGCGGAACGAGCGAGAACTGGGCGGCGCTGATCGGAAGCGAGAACACCAGTGCGGCGAGCGTCATGGAGATCGATTCACGCACGAATTGCGGAACGTACGGAACCAGATCTTGGAACCACTCATTGAATAGCGGCATGAACACCACGATGCCAAGCGTAGCAGCAACGGACAGCTGGAAGGAAAGCTGGTAGACCACGCTCGGATCGAACGCCACCATTGCCATGACCGTGATACCGAGCGCAGAGATTGATGAGGATCTTCGCTTTGCCAACAGCGCGAACAGGGTAACGCCACTCATGATAGCTGCGCGAATGCAAGAGACTGGGAATCCCACGAGCACCACATAGCTCACCAGAAAGAGCGTTTGCAGCGCAACAGAGAGCTTGCGAGGCACGCGCAGCTTCTTCAGGAGAAGCGTTACGAAACCAGTCACGATCACAAGATGCGCGCCCGATACCGCCACAAGGTGCGCAAGCCCCGCTACTTTGATGCTGTGATAGAAGCTCGCATCAAAAAGCCCCGTGCGTTCCCCTAGAAGGATCGCGCGCAAGAGCGTCTGTTCATCGCTGCCCGTACCGATAACTGCAAGCAGCTGCTTACGAAGTTGATACAAAGGCGAGAGCAGTGTCTGATTCTCAAGCGCTTGAAAGCCGCTCACGCTTGCTGAAAATGCGATGTTCTTTTGATCATAGTAAGCAAGGTATTCATCCTTAGGAGCGCTGAGTACGCAATCGGCTTCAAGGACATCTCCACTATAGAGCTCTACCTTTTCGTTGGTGAACAGCATCACTCGTTTGCCCGCCTGCGGCCCTGACGAGATGGTCGCGATAAAGCGCGAGCCGAACGTCGACTCCTTTGCGTCTTCAGAGAGCTCGAACATATAATGTTCACTCCCTGAGCTCACTTCATCACGCGCATGATCGAGCGTGAGCAGCTGAACCATCCCCAGAAGAGAGCCCATGAGCACAAATGCGAGCGCCCAATGAACGAGACTCTTTCGCTTGAAGAAGAGCACCGCAAGCACCCCGGCTGTAAGGACAGCCCCTCCCACCGCCAGCAAGTGCAAATGCTCAGGAGGAATACGAGCGTAGAGCCATTCTCCCGCGAACACACCCACAACAGATGCAGCAGCAAGCACGCAGGGAGCAGGGATAGAAGGACGCATCGATCGGAGCGGACGCCTTCGTTCGCGGATTCGACGCATGAGCTATACCGTGATCGAGTCTTTTATAGCTTCGTACTTCTTATCTCCGATTCCTGAAACGCGTGTGATATCCTTCGTGGTCTTGAACGGGCCGTTCTTTTCCCGATCAGCAATGATCTTCTTTGCCGTAGCCTCCCCGATTCCCGATAAGCTGCTCAACCCTGCAATATCCGCAATGTTGATATTCACGAGTCCACCAGAAGTACCAGAAGAGTCCGCGGTAGAAGCGCCGCTACTTGCCGTTCCCGCACTTCCAACGCCTGCAACCCCACTGGCGCTCGCGCTCTTCGAAGCGACCACGATCTGCTCGCCATCGACGATCTCGCGCGCAAGATTCACGCTTCCCTGATTCGCATCGTTCGTGAACCCTCCCGCCGCATCGATAGCTGCTTGAACGCGTGAGCCTGCATCGACTTCATAGAGGCCAGGATTTGCGACTTCTCCTACCACATGGACTGATAAGCACACTGATTGCGCCGTGCTGGCTTCAGTACCCTCTTGCGCAGCACCAGCCTGCGTAACGGCTAGGCCTTCTTCGCCTTCCTCTTGCCAAGAGCTCTGGGCCGATCCATCGATGAGGTGCGTATCGCCGGAAGAGAGCTGCCAGAGCCCTTGGAACAGGATGAAAAGGATGATCGCACCCAAAAGGACGAGTCCAATGCGCAGCGAGGTGGGCATATCTCGCAGATGGAGTTTTGTTTTGAGACTATCTACATCATCGACAAAGGACACGGTGCAACCTCCTTACCTTCTAAGATAAGGAAGCGACCTTACGTTTATTTGAACTTTATTTGAACTTTTTAAACGCGCGAACTCACGTTTTTCTGAACTGTTTACGCTTCTTCGACTTGCTTCGGTCTGCGATACGAAGGGCAACGATAGTCGCGTACTTCTAACCCCGCAAGAGCCTCTTCGATCCATTCACTAAGCGGCAGCTCTTCTTCAGCCTTGAGCACCACGGGAAGCTTGGCGTGCGTTTCAGGATTGCGCGGCATATAGAGCGTGCAGCAATCGGGCGCGTCTTGGGACGAGATCTCGAACGTGCCGATGCGCTCCGCCTCAGAGATGATCTCCACCTTATCGGAACCGATGAGCGGGCGCAGCACCGGAAGCGAGACCGCAGCATTCGTACACTGGATATTCTCAAGCGTCTGCGAAGCAACCTGCCCCAAGCTCTCGCCAGTGACCAGCGCCTTCGCACCCTCAATGAGCGCGATACGCTCAGCGATCATATACATGAAGCGACGGTAGAGCACGATGCGCAAGGAAGCAGGTGAAAGCTCAGCGATCCTGCGCTGGTATTCGCCGATCGGCACCACATAGAGTCGCGCGAAGCAGCCCGTACGCTCGAGCACGCGCGCAATATCGTCGACCAAATACTCGCTCGTATCGAGCGTCTCTGGTCGACCGGAGAAATGAACGCCCACAGGCACCGCCCCACGACGCGCGATGCGCCACGTTGCAACGGGAGAGTCGATGCCCGAAGACATGAGCGTGACCACCTTGCCCGCGCTGCCAACGGGCAAACCACCCACCCCTTGAACACTGTGCGCATAGATATAGCAATGCCCCTGGATGACCTCGACACGCACTTCCACATCGGGATTCTTCATGAGCACTTTCTTATCTTGGAACGAACGGCAAAGCACCGCACCCACCAGCTGATTGAGCTGCATGGAATCGATCTCGAAATCGGTGTGATTGCGCCGCGCTTGGACTTTGAAGGTCTCAAACGTTGGAACATCGGAGAGCGCCTTGATGGCCGTTTCATACATGACCTCAAGATCCTGCTCACAGCGATACCCACACGACACACGCGCTACGCCAGGGATCCCTGCGATCAGATCGACGAGCTCGCACGACTGTTCATAGGTTGCGCCTTCCTCTTCGAACAAGCAGATCCTGCCCGAAATACGTTTGATGCGCGCAACTGGCGCATCGCCCAGTACCGCTTTGATATTGGTGATGAGCTGCTTCTCGAAGTGAGCGCGGTTCTTACCTTTAAGGCCGATCTCGTGATAGTGAACAAGACATACACGCTGTTCAGACATGGTATTCCTTTGCAAAATGGGGGCTAACATACAAAAAGCCTGGGTTTGGCAAACTACCAAGACCCAAGCTTCTGCGTTGGTTGTGATAAAGACTAGTGATTCGCTGCGTCGATCGAGTCTTCAGCAAAAGAAACATCGCCATTTGCGATCTCGTCGAATGCGAGGGAGAGCGGACGACGATTAGCAGCACGAGCGATATCGACTGCGGTCTGCAGCTGAATAGCACGATTGCGCTGACCACGCATCATCTCGTTGATATCCTGTGCGCGCTTCGATGCAACTGCGCACAGAAGAAAGCGATCATTTTCGGTCTTATCGAGCAGGACGTCGATCTTTGGTTCAATAATACTCATGGATACCTCTGCTATCGGTTAACGCTATTCATAAAAGACTCGAGTTGGCTATAAGCGCTCTCAAGGTCTTCATTTACCAGCGAAATATCATACTCCATTTTTGCGGAAAGCTCCAGCTTAGCAGTGTCAAGACGCTTTTTTATCTGCTCTTCGGTTTCCGTGTTGCGGCCACGCAATCTGCGCTCGAGTTCTTCAAGCGAGGGTGGCTCGATAAAAATATAGTGCGCATCAGGCATGATACGTTTCACCTGACGCGCACCTTGAACATCTACTTCGAGAATGACCTGATCGCCCTGGGCGATATGCTCATCCACATAGCGTTTGAGTGTTCCATAATGCTTCCCGTGAACAAGCGCATGTTCCAGAAAGCCATCCTCTTCGAGGATCTGTTCGAATTCCTCTTCTGAAAGAAAGTGATAGTCCTTGCCATCTACTTCGCCCGGACGAGGAGAGCGAGTGGTTGCAGAAACGGAAACCCATGTTTGCGGGTTGCGCTCAACGAGTCGGGAAATGAGCGTTCCCTTACCGGCCCCCGATGGCCCTGATATAACGAAGAGATTTCCGCGAGGCATGACTTACGCGAAGCGCTCGAGAAGAGCTTTCCTCTGACGCTCGCCCAGACCCTTAAGGCGGCGAGACTCTGCGATCTCAAGTTCAGCCATAGCCTTCTCAGCCTTGGTCTTACCATAGCCTGGCAGGGTTTCGATGAGAGCAGAAACCTTCATGCGACCGATGATCGGATCGTCGCGCATGTCAAGAACCTGCTCGAGCGTAAGTTCGCCCTGCTTGAGCTTTTCGCGCACCTCTGCGCGCTTTGCACGAGCGACTTTAGCCTTCTCGAGTGCTGCTTGCCTTTCTTCAGGGGAAAGCTGTGGTACGGCCATTGTTAATCTCCTTTTATTCTTGTTCAGTTGAACAGTACAGGAAAGCGAGGAGCGCTTTCTTTTTTGTACATTCAAGTATAGCTTTTATATATGAAAACTCCACACAAACTTTTTATTCAGCCGCTTCAGTGGCATTCTTCCCTTTTCCCTAAATGAACTGGCATTTTAAGCAATTTTTGAGAAAATGACCATCTATTTATTTCCGAAATGTAATAAATTTTTCAATAGTTTATTGAAGATCGGCTGTATTTTAGAGGTCCGTATATCGCTCGAAGCACACCTGCTTTAGAAGCGAAGCAAGGGGTAGAAATTCTCCGAAAGCGGGTTCGCTTCACCCAAAGCAACCACCGAAACAGCGCCTGCATTCTTGGCCTTCTTGCTCGCGATCAGATCGACCATGTCTTCGAACGAGGTTGCCTCGTCCACGAGCGTATCGACCATGAGCACCTTCTCGTTCTTGTCGATGTGAAAATCGTTCGTAAGGCCTTCCCCGCTTTCAAGATCTGCGTAAGCAAAGCGCGCCCAGGCTGCCATAGCGATAGCGTAGGCAAGGAGCTTCGACTCCTCATTCGCAGCGAGCACCACATCGAACTTGTAGTTCGGGGGAAGCTGCTGGAGCGCTTCGACCGCAATACGGTTGGTGATGATAGGATCTTCGAGCAAGCGATAGGCATCGAAGGTTACCGCGCTAGGGTCAAGCGACTCAACGTCTTCGGGCAGTGCCTTCATGCGGGTGAGGATATCGATTACTTCAGCTCGTTCCATTACTACAGTCCTTTCACGATGTTGTCGAATGCGAGAGCAGGATCGGGTGCAGCGGTAATAGGCCTGCCGATCACGAGATGGCTTGCGCCGTTATCGAACGCTTGACGCGGTGTTGCGATGCGACTTTGATCGTCGGTGCTCGAACCGGCCGGTCGCACGCCAGGGGTAACGATGTAAGCTTCGCTCCCTAAGGTCTCACGCAGCATGGATGCCTCTTGCGGAGAGGCGACCACGCCGGAAAGCCCTGCCGTTTGCGCCTGCTCGGCAAGCGTGCGCACCTGTTCAGCGACGCTACGGGTAACACCGGTGAGCGCAAGGTCCTCTTCGCTCATTGAGGTGAGCACCGTGATGCCGAGCGTAACGGCATCGGGAAGTTCGGCTTCGATGAGCCCATCGATCGCAGCGCGCATCATCTCAAGGCCGCCAACCGCATGCATGGTGATCATGTCGGCCCCAGAACGTGCTGCGCTCGCAGCAGCCCCATATACCTGATGCGGGATATCGTGGAATTTCAGATCGAGGAACACGTTGAACCCAAGATCCTTGAGCGCCTTCACGATAGAAGGCCCCTCTTGATAGTAGAGCGTCATGCCCACCTTGAGCCAGGAGGCCTTACCCTTAAGGGCGTGAGCGAGCGCGAGCGCTTCATCTGCTCCGCAATCGAGCGCTACGATGATGCGCTCGGATTCGGGCAGCGTTTCGAAGTTTAGCAATTCAAAGCTCCAATCAGTTCAGTAACGTCGTTGACGCCTTCTTCGATACAGTATGCCTCAATGCCGCTCACCACTTCGAGCGCGGCCTGAGGATTCATGAAGTTCGCAGTTCCTACCGCAACCGCGCTGGCACCGGCGAGCATGAATTCGATCGCATCGAGCCCGCACGTGATGCCACCCATGCCAAGCACAGGAATATCGAGTGCCTTGTACACTTCCCACACCATACGCAGCGCAACAGGCTTGACCGCAGGACCAGAAAGCCCTCCTACCCCACGCGCAAGGATGGGCTTGCGCTTGTAAGGATCGATCGCCATGCCCAGAAGCGTATTGATGAGCGAGACCGCATCGGCACCCGCGTCCTCGACACTGCGTGCGATCTCGGTGATATCGGTAACATTGGGCGTGAGCTTCACGATGAGCGGCTTTTGCGTTTGCGCGCGGCACGCGGAAACCACCTCGTGAGCGACCTTAGGGTCGGTGCCGAAGGTAAGGCCGCCGCAATCGACGTTCGGACAAGAGATGTTGATCTCGTAAGCATCGATGCCCTCATGCTCCTCGAGCGCTTCAACCACGCCCTGGTATTCAGCAACGGAATGACCCGAAACGTTCACGATGACCTGCGTATCGACCTCGCGCAGCCACGGAAGGTCCTTCTCCACGAACGCTGCCACGCCAGGGTTCTGAAGCCCGATGGAGTTGAGCATACCCGAAGGGGTCTCGGCGATGCGTGGGGTGTCGTTGCCCGCCCAGCCATTCAGCGAGAGCCCTTTGGTGGTGATCGCACCAAGGCGGCTCACGTCGAAGAACTGCGCATATTCCTTTCCCGAAGCGAACGTACCCGATGCCGTGGTGACCGGGTTCTTCATAAGAAGCCCACCCAAAGAAACCTGCATATTCACGCTCATTTACCACACCACCTTCGCAGCATCGAAGATCGGCCCGTCAACGCACGAGCGTTTGAAGCCTTCGGTGGTTGCCACCACGCACGAGAGGCACGCGCCGATCCCGCAAGCCATACGTTTCTCGAGCGAGATAGCTGTAGGGATATCCTTGGCGAGTGTGATGTCGCAGAGCGACTTCATCATGGGTTCAGGGCCGCAACACGCAACAAGATCGTAGGGCTTCGTCTGGAGCAGTTCGCTCACCACGCCGGTGCAGAACCCGTGATAGCCATAGGTGCCATCGTCGGTAGCGCAATACGGTTCGCGCCCGAGCACTTTCGTGTAAGCCTCGCGTGCCACGAGCGCATCCTTCGTTTGCGCGCCCAATACCACATCCACAACCTTTCCAGCAGCAACAAGCTGCTCGGCGAAGATGAAGAGCGGCGCTGCGCCCACACCGCCAGCAACGAGCAGGACACGCTGGCCTTCGGGGACTTCCCAACGGTTGCCCACAGGTCCGATGATATCGATGGTGAACGGCGCTTCAAGGCGGGACAGATGATCGGTGCCATAGCCCACGCACTGATAGAGCACGCTCATAGTGCCAGCGTCCGCATCAACCTGATAGACCGAGAACGGGCGACGCAGGATATGATCATCCATGCCCGGGATCTTGACATGGATGAACTGCCCGGGCTGCAGGGTGCAAGCCACATCGGGCGATTCGATATCGAGCACGAAGAGGGTATCGGTGAGCTTCTTGTTAGCGCGCACCGTGCCGCTTCGTTGAAGAGTTTCGCACATACAAGCTCCTCATTGCGCGTTTACGAGTGAAACCATTATAGAAGAACAACAAGCGCCTAGGCGCACACGTTACCTGCTTCAAGCGTGAGCTTACCCTTGCACACCACATCGGTCGGCCTGCCCGTGAGCTCGTAGCCGATGAAGGGCGAATTGAGCGATTTCGAGCACATGTCCCCCGCTTCGACCGTCCAGACAAGGTCGGGGTCGACCACCGTGATATCAGCCGGGCTTCCCGCCTCGAGCGTGACCTGCGGAATACGCAAGATATCGCGCGGACGAATGGCCATGAGTTCGACCAGGCGTGCATGATCGATATGCCCCGGCTTCACGAGATAGGTGTTCACCAGGCCGAACGAAGTCTCGAGCCCCGTGATGCCGAACGGCGCGAGCTCGAATTCGCGTTCCTTCTCGAATGCTGCATGCGGAGCATGATCGGTCGCGATCACATCGATCGTACCGTCAGCCACTGCTTCGATGAGCGCAGCATTATCGGCCTTGCTACGCAGTGGCGGGTTCATCTTCAGATTCGTATCGTAGGTTTCGGTGATGCCCTCATCGCAGAGCACCAGATGATGAGGCGTTGCTTCGCAGGTGACCTTCGCCCCGCGCGCTTTTCCTTCGCGCACCAGATCAAGACCCTTCTTCGTGGTGAGATGCTGAATATGGATCGGGCAGCCCGTCAGCTCGGAAAGAGCGATATCGCGCTGGATCTGGACCTCTTCGCCTGCCGCCGGCCAGCCAGCAAGCCCCAGCTTGGTCGAAACAGGCCCTTCGTTCACCTGGCCCTTGCCCACCAAGCCTTCATCCTGGCAGTGGCTCATGACCACACGATCGAACATCTTGGCGTAATCCATCACGCGGCGCATCATGCCTGCATCCTGGATGCCGCGGCCATCGTCGGTGAATGCCGCTGCCCCATGCGCGACCATGTCGCCCATCTCAGCGAGCGAATTGCCTTCGAGGCCCTTCGTGCAGGCCCCTGCCGGATGCACTGTGCAATGTCCTGCCGACTGAGCCTTCTCGATCACATAATCGATGATCGCCGCTCCATCGGTAACGGGATTCGTGTTCGCCATCGAGCAAATATCGGTAAAGCCGCCATGCGCTGCCGCAGCGGTACCGGTCTCGATCGTCTCCTTATATTCGAACCCGGGATCGCGCAGATGCACATGCACATCCACGAACCCCGGGAAGGCCAAAGAGCCTTCGCGCTCGAGTACCTTCACGCCTTCGGCAGGCTCGATCGTCTCTTCCACGCGCGCGATAACGCCGTCTTCGATAAGAATGTCACGCTTCGCATCCAGCCCGATAGCCGGATCGATCGCGCGCACACCTTTAAGCAGATAATCCATCGTTCGCCCCTCCTAAAAGCAGGTAGATGAGCGCCATACGCACGCACACTCCTGAAAATACTTGATCGGTGATGACCGAACGGCTGCCGTCGGCCATATAGCTGTCGAGCTCAACGCCACGGTTGATCGGGCCCGGGTGGCAGATGATCGCATCCGGCTTCATGAGCTCTTCTCGCTCCTTAGTAAGACCATAGAGCAGGTTGTATTCGCGCAAGCTGGGAAACGGCGCCTCTTCGAGTCGTTCCATCTGAATGCGCAGCATATAGACCACATCGAGCTCGGGTAGCGCTTCATCCAGGCTCGCATACACACGCGCAACACCGAGCGCCTCAGGCGCTGCTGGCAGCATGGTGGCAGGCGCGATCAGGTAAACTTCTGCGCCGAGCTTCGCAAGCGCAGGAACGAGCGAGCCCGCCACGCGCGAGTGCACGATGTCGCCCACGATACCCACCTTGAGACCCTCGAACGAGCCCTTCTCTTTCCAGATGGTGTAGAGATCGAGCAACGCTTGCGTGGGGTGCTGATGCTTGCCATCGCCCGCATCGATCACGGCCGCGTTGGTATGCTGTGAGACCATATACGGCGTGCCCGCGTACTTATGGCGCACGACGAACATGTCGACCTTCATCGAATCGAGCGTTTTGACGGTGTCGACAAGGCTCTCGCCCTTCACGGTGGAAGAGGCTGAACCTCCTGCGTTGATCGTATCGCAGGAAAGACGCTTCTCAGCCAGCTCGAACGATCCACGCGTGCGCGTCGAAGGCTCGAGGAACAAGTTGCAGATGGTCTTGCCGCGCAGTGCTGGCACCTTCTTGATCGGGCGCTCGTTCACCTCTTCGAAGGTCTTGGCATAGGTGAGCACCGTCATGATATCTTCAGCGGAAAGCTCGTCGATCGAGAGCAGATTCTTATGATCGAACATGGGCTACTCACCCCCGATCGGAGCAGAACCGATGCGCTCACCAGGCTCGATGGGCGAAATGGTCACGCATGAGATGCCGTCGATATCCTTCAGGCGCAAACGCACATTCTCATTCGCTGCTGAAGGGATGTTCTTACCAACAAAATCGGCACGGATCGGAAGTTCGCGATGGCCGCGATCGACCAGGATGGCAAGCTGGATACGCGCTGGCCGCCCGAAATCCATGAGCGCGTCGAGTGCGGCTCGGATCGTGCGCCCAGTGAAGAGCACGTCGTCCACTAGCACGATGGTCTTGTTGTCGATATTGAACAGGATATCGGTTCCATGAAGCTGAGGCAGACCTGAGATCGAGGCATCATCGCGATAGAAGCTGATGTCGAGCGAGCCCACCGGAACGTGAACACCTTCGATGCTATAGATGATGTCGGCAAGTTTGCGAGCGAGGATATCGCCACGGGTGAGGATCCCCACGAGCGCGAGGTTTTTGCACCCCTTATTCTGCTCCAGGATCTGATGCGCCATGCGCACGAGGGTACGTTCGATCTCGTCCTCGTCCATCACGCAGGTTTGGTTGGTTTCGCTTCGTTGCATGCACTCCCCTTGTCTGTTCGAGTGTGCACAGAAGACCGGCACTTGAAGTGCCTACGGTAAGGTTATTCGCCTTGTGAAGGTTTCACGCCTTGTCGGTCTCTCTGTACCGCCATTAAAGACTTATCTCATTAAAGCACGCGCGCCGAGCGCGGTCTAGCGCTTTTTCTGGAGCAACGCTGCGAAATGAAGGTCGGCACCCGTATCGAAGGGCGTTTTGAAGAACGGCGTGCCCTGCGCGCCGATTGCCACGATCTCGAACGCTGAACCCGCAGGTGAAGCAAGGAAGCGCTTGATCGTCTTCTCGTTCTCCTCTTTCAGGATGGTGCACGTAGCGAACATGAGATGACCGCCAGGCTTCACCTTATGCGCAGCCTGCACGAGCATCGCCTGAGAGGTAGCGGAGAGCTTCTTGGTATCTTCTTTGTGAAGGCGCGCCTTGATCTCGGGGTGTCGACGCAAGGTTCCCAGCCCCGTGCAAGGCGCATCGATGAAGATGAGATCGTACGTTTCATCGGCTACCGGAAGGGGCTTGGTCGCATCGTGAGCCATGACGGAAGCGATGTTGCCCCCTGCCTTCGCCACACGCTCTTCGAGCACACCGAGCTTCTTCACTGAAAGGTCGAGCGCATCGTATGCAGCGAGCTGAATGTTGCAGCGCGCACACGAGCTCTGGAAGAGCAAGGTCTTCACTCCCCTGCCTGCGCCGATCTCGAGCATGCGGGCCTCCTTGGGCAAGACCTCCACTGCACGCATGACGATGCTCTGCGCAGAAGCATCTGAAACGATGATCTGCTCATCTTCCAACAGCGCGCTGAACGCTTCAGTGCCCACATCGCCACGATGCGTCAGCTTGAAGATAAGATCTGCTCCACACGCTTCTGCCACAAGCGAGCGATGCGTGCTGAATTCGATACCGCTCGCTTCGAGCAAGCGTGCGATATCGTCATGCGAAGTGGAAAGTTCGTTTGCGGAGAAATAGACCGGCGCTGGCTCGAGCGAGCGCGCCATGAGCGAGATCGCGTTGCGCGTGCCGATATCCTTCTTGATCACCGTTGCCAACCATTCAGGAAACCCATAGAAGCGCGCCGCGGCTTCGAGCGAAGTCTCGGGGTCGCCTTCAGGAAAGCGCTCCTTGGCTTCAACGATGCGATGCAATACATAGTTCGCAACGCCTGTGGCGCGCGGCGCGAACGAACGCACGAGTTCGACCCCTTGATCGACCGCTGCGTGATCTTCCTTATGCAAATAGATGATCTCGTAGGCAGAAATGCGCAGCGCATCGCGCACATCATCCTGTATGTCGTGCGGCGTGCGCAGCACCTCGTTTATGAGCGCGTCGAGCGTGACCTGGAGCGAAAGCGCTCCTTGAGCGAGTAAGCGAGCGAAGGCTTTGTCAGCGCCTTCAAGCTGGGCTGACTCCAGCACCCGCGGGGCAAAAGCAGAAAGAAACTGACGGGACTCGCGCGATCTGCGCACCAGTTCGAGCGCAGTCTTGCGTGCGGGCGTGGCAGTTGAAGGAGCGGATGTGCGGCGATGCTTAGTTGCCATAGGCGCCCCAACGAACTTCTCCGCGCTTCACGCCCTGCAAGCCTGCAGCAAAATCGCGTGCGCTCATCTGCTTCTTTCCGCTGGGGTGGACGCACGTGAGCTCGAGTGCGCCATCAGAAAAACCAAGGTAGAGGCGTTTCGCAACGAAGAGAACCTGACCAGCTTCGATCCCATCGATCGCTTGAGGCGCATCCGGGCCGCAATCCGCCAGCGCAGCCGAGACGACCGTAACATCCTTGCCTCCTATCGTGCATTTCGCAGGATGATTCTCGCTTGATGCGCGGATCTTGAGCAATGCTTCATTGGCACTCATCCAAGGAGCGATATCAAGCTCGCCCTTCTCGATCTTATGCGCATAACTCGCCTGCGTTTCGTCTTGGTCTTCCCACGCAAGCGTTCCTTCTTCGAGATTCTCCAATACCTCGATGAGCGCTTGTGCGCCAAGAGCAGCCAGCTCTTCGGTGAGCTCGGAAGCGGACCGGTGACCACGTGACACTGCGCGCGAGGCGCAATAGGCCCCAGTATCCAAGCCTTCTTCCATCTGCATGATGCACACGCCGATCTGCTCATCGCCCGCTAGAATGGCGCGTTCGATCGGCGCCGCCCCACGCCAACGTGGCAAGAGCGAGCCGTGCACGTTCAAGCAACCGAAACGCGGCAGATCGAGCACCGATGCGGGAAGCAGCACACCATAGGCGGCAACGCAGATAACATCGGGGGCCAAGCCTTCAAGCTGATCGAAGGCATCGTTATCTTTGAACGTAGCGTATTCGAACACCGGGATCTCGCGAAAGAGCGCTGTCTGCTTCACGGGGCTTGGCTCAAGCTTCTTGCCACGGGAGCGGATCGCATCAGGTTGCGTGAACACACCCACCACTTCATAGGCCTGCGCCAGCTGATCGAGAATGGTCGCAGCAAATGCAGGAGTTCCCATGAAAACGATTCGCATACCCGCGCCTTCCTTCTGCTGACTATTCAACTTCGCCAGGCTTTGCGCCGCGTGCGAGCGCATCTTGGTATTCTCGCAGCGCTCGAACCTTATCGATCGGACTGCACGCTTCGAAGAGCGTCTTGCCATCCAAGTGGTCGATCTCGTGCTGCAAGCAGCGGCCGAGCAAGCCATCGCCCTCGATGATGCATTCATCGCCATCGAGATCGAAATATCGCACACGCGCGAACGGCTGACGCGAGACATTCACGCTGATGCCCGGAAGCGACAGGCAGCCTTCTCCCCCCAGCTCCGGCTCGCCTTCGAGCGCGATGATCTCGGGGTTGATAAGGTAGATCGGATCGGGATCATCTTCGGGGTCTCCGCAGTCGATGACCACGAGACGCTTCAAGATGCCTACCTGAGGTGCTGCAAGTCCGCAGCCGTTGTTCTTATACATGGTTGCCGCCATACGCTGGGCGAGCTTCTTCAGGGATTTATCGCTTGGATCGCACGGTTCGCAGATTGCCTGCAAACCAGGATCGGGAGCGGTTACGATCTTCAATGTTCTCAAAGGAAGAGCCTTTCTCAAACTGTTAGGTGAATCAGGTTGCCTGCGCTACGATGCGCTGTTCGTTCGCTTGAAGTATAGCAAGAAGTTATCGCTATTATGTGATCTTCGAAGCGATATGACGGCTGCGCAACGCGTTGAGGTCGTTCTGGATGACCACGATCGTCTTGAAGAGTTCGTCACGCTCTTCTGCGCTCAAGCTCTCGGAGAGCTTGAGCTGGGCGGTCATCTCCTCGATCGTCTGCTCGAGATCGCCGATCTGCAATTCGCGCGCAAGATAGGTGAGCGAGTCGAATGCCGAGGTGGTTCCCTGCACCACCGAAGAAGTGAGCACGCGCGAGGCATAAGGATTTCTCTGCTGCGCAGTGAAGATAAGGTCGGACACCGTGATGATCGGGTTTTCTCCCAGGATATCAACGAGGAGCTGCGCAAGCTGTTCGTGAACGTTCTCGTGCCAATTCGTCTGCATGAGCGTGCTCAGGAAATCGGGCGCCATAGCTGGGTTTTGAGCCACTAAGCTCAAGAACTCACGTTCGCTTCGCAAACGATTGAGCTCTGGGCCACTCAACTGCCTTTGCGCAGGCGCAGGCGCGTAAGCAGCTTCTGCACCTCGATCCTCATAGGTGCGTGGTGCACGAACTTTGGCAAGCTCATCGATCACGAGCGCTTCTGCTACGTGGACCTTGCTCGCGATGTAGACCGCATACTCGTTCGCGAGCATCGAATCCTTGATGGGCGCAAGCACAGCAACCGCATCTTGGATCGCCCGCACCTTGTTTTCAGGGCGCGTGATGTCGTAGCGGTCGATGCGCCGGTCGATGCCGTATTTGAGCAGCGGTTGCGCGTTGTCGAGCAGCGCCTGCATCGCTTCAGCGCCCGCAGCCTTCACGTATTCAGCGGGGTCCTGGTCATCGGGAATGGTAGCGGCGAAGAGATCGATGCGCATGATACCCGCTTCTGGGGTCATGCTCGAGTCGATGAACTCGAGCGCGCGATCGGCTGCACGCTGGCCTGCTGCATCGCCGTCGAAGAGGTAGATGATCTTGGATTTCGCATGGTGCGAAAGGATGCGGATATGCTGGCGTGTGAGCGCAGTGCCCAGCGTTGCCGCCGCATTGGTGAAGCCCGCCTCATGAAGCGCGATCACATCAGTGTAGCCTTCAACGATAACCGCCACGCCTGTGGAAGCCATCGCGGCCTTCGCCTTGTCAAGACCGTAGAGCACTTCAGACTTGTGGAAGAGCGGCGTTTCACCGGTGTTGAGGTATTTTGGCTCGCCTTCGCCGATAACGCGACCGCCGAACGCGATGCACTCGCCCTTCACGTCGTTGATAGGAAACATGGCGCGGTCGAAGAAGCGATCCTGCGCGCCGAAGTTGTTGCGGCTTCTCACGGCCACATTCGCTTCGATCATCTCCGCTTCGCTGAACCCCAGCGAAGAAAGATGCGTCACCAACCGCCGCCTTCCCGGCGCAAACCCCAAGTTCCACGTTTTCGGGACGTTTCCACCCAGATCGCGCCCGGAAAGATAGTCGCGCGCTGCCTGCGCTTCGGGTGAAGGATCGCGCATGAGCAGCGTGTGATAAAACGACGCAGTCTCGCGGCAGATATCGCGCAGTCGGGCACGTTTGGTCTGGTTCTTGCGATCGGTCTCGGTCTCCTTCAGCTCGATGCCCGCTCGGCGCGCCAGAAAACGCAGCGCATCCACGAACCCCACATCGTCGAGCTTCTCGATGTAGGTGATGGCATCTCCCCCTTCACCGCACCCGAAGCAGTGCCAGGTTTGCGTGGAAGGATCAATCTTGCATGAAGGGGTCTTTTCCTGGTGAAAGGGACAGCAGCACCAAAAATCGCGGCCTCTTCGCTGGACGCGCGTGCGTTCGCTGAAGAGCTCAACCAGATCGTTCGCTTCGCGAATCTGACGAATGTCTTCTTCGGAAAATGACGCCATGGGGTTCTTTCACTCTTTCGCAGGATACTTTATAGTGCTTGGTAGGTCATATTCTAGTGTATCGCACGCTCTCTGACCTACTTCATTTCCGCAACACTTGGGGAGGGGTTGTTGGCGGTGGATCGGTTCTCCTTCGAACACGCGCTCGGCACCATCGAGGTGTCCATCGAGCACTTAGGTGCTTGCGTGGTAGTGTGCGTTTCAGGAGGCGATGAACCCCATATCGGCAGCGTCGTGCTCGCCGAAGCGCGCGCTTCGCTCACCGGCGAAGGCACAAGCGCCACCTCTTCAGTGCTCAACCGCCTCGGACATAAAGACGAATTCGTTGCCCGCACGGTAGCTGAAACGCTTGCCGCGGCGCTCGACACCACAGCGTGTTGCATCTGCGGCATCCATAAGGACAACGCCACCCCCGAAGACATCCAAGCGAGCACCACCCTCGGCCATGAGATTGCAAGCATCCTTCTTGAACGGCTTGCTCCTAACTCCAGCCAGCAATGAGCGCTAAGCTTCCTATTCGCCCGCGAACGACCCGCAAACCCTTCCACACAGAAAGGCACGCCATGACCACGAACAAGATCCATGACTTAAGAAGCGCGATCGATTATTTGAAGACCCAACCAGGAGAGCTGATCGAGACCGATGTTGAGGTCGATCCTACTGCCGAGCTTTGTGGCGTGTATCGCTACATCGGTTCAGGCGGAACGGTCGAGCGCCCCACTAAGACCGGCCCTGCCATGATCTTCAACAACATCAAGGGTCATCCCGATGCGCGTGTGCTGATCGGACTGCTCGCAAGCCGCAAGCGTGCGGCACACCTGATCGGTGTTGAACCCGATCGCGTGGCGTATGCGCTGAATGAAGCACTGAACAACCCTATCGCGCCGCGCTATCTAGATAAGAGCGAAGCACAGTGCCAGGAAGTCGTACATCTGGCAACCGAAGAAGGCTTCGATGTACGCAAGCTAGTGCCGGCACCCACTAACACCCCCGAAGACGCGGGTCCCTATATCACGTTCGGTCTGTGCTATGCCACCGACCCCGAGACGGGCGAACATGATGTGACCATCCACCGCCTATGCCTGCAAAGCCCTGATGAGATCTCGATCTACATGGTTCCCGGCGCGCGCCACATCGGCGCATTCTACGAAAAGGCCGAGAAGCTTGGGCGTCCGCTGCCCATCTCGATCAGCATCGGTGTCGACCCCGCGATCGAGCTTGCCACGTGCTTCGAGCCGCCTTCGACCCCGCTCGGTTACGACGAGCTCACTATCGCAGGTGCGTTGCGCGGTGAAGGCGTGGGGCTTGTGGATTGCCTCACGATCGACGAGCACTGCATCGGTCACGCCGAATACGTGATCGAAGGCGAACTGATCCCCGGAAAACGTGTGGAAGAAGACCAGAACACCCATTCTGGTAAAGCCATGCCGGAGTTCCCCGGTTACACAGGGCCTGCCAACCCTTCGCTTCCCATCATCAAAGTGAAGGCGGTCACTACTCGCAAGGATCCCATCATGCAGACGTGCATCGGTCCTTCCGAAGAGCATGTCTCTCTTGCCGGCATTCCCACTGAAGCGAGCATCATCCAGCTGATCGAGGCCGCCATGCCCGGTCGTTTGAAGAACGTTTACTGCGCAAGCCCGGGTGGCGGCAAGTTCATGGCAGTGCTGCAGGTGCGCAAAGAGCAGCCTTCCGATGAGGGCCGTCAACGCCAGATGGCGCTGCTCGCGTTCTCTGCATTCAGCGAGCTCAAGCATGTATTCCTCGTCGATGAGGATGTGGATCCCTTCGACATGAACGATGTGCTGTGGGCCATGAACACGCGCTTCCAAGGAGATGCCGATATCATCACCATCCCCGGCGTGCGCACGCATCCGCTCGACCCGTCGAACAATCCCACCATGTCGCCCTCCATTCGCGATCATGGCATCGCAACGAAGGTTATCTTCGACTGCACGGTGCCCTACGATCAAAAGGATCGCTTCCAGCGCGCACAATTCATGAAGCTCGACCCACGCAAATGGGTCCCCGACTACGAAGGCTAGGATATGAGCATGAAGCGGATCGTTGTAGGCATAAGTGGCGCGAGTGGAAGCCCGCTCGCGCTCCGCTTTCTTGAAGCGCTTCGTGCGCAAGATGATGTTGAGATTCATCTGGTGGTGTCCGATTCGGCGCTTCTGACCGCCTCGTATGAACTTCTGGCGCAACAAGGCTCGGCAGGCTCGAACCCCTTCAAGCGCTTCGCTCATGTCTACCATGAGCCGACCGCCTTCGATGCGAGCATCTCAAGTGGATCGTTCGAAGTGGATGCTATGATCATCATCCCCTGCAGCATGAAGACGGTGGCCGGCATTGCAAGCGGATACACCGATAATCTGCTCTTGCGCGCGGCAGATGTGACCATCAAGGAAAAGCGCCCGCTCATCTTGGTTGCGCGAGAAAGCCCCTTGAGCCCGATCCACCTGAAGAACCTGAGCTATCTTTCAACGCTTCCAACCGTGAGCATCGTGCCGCCGCTCCTTACCTATTACGGAGGACAAACGACCGTGCAAGATATGGAAGATCACCTGATCGGCAAGATCTTCTCGCTACTCGGACTTTCCTACGAGCCCTTTCAGCGCTGGGATCCCGAAAAAGGTGATAAGCTACCCGGTCGTTCATCACCTAATCGAGGGGCAAGGTAGTGCGGACGTGCTCGATGTTGGCGAGGATAGTCTTGATCAGCTCGTCCACGGAATCGAATTTGATCATCGGACGGATGTACTCGACGAACTCGGCCGTGATCTGATCCCCATAGATGTCCTGGTTGAAGTCGAGGATATGCACTTCCATGGTTGCCTTGGTCTTATCCTCGAACACGGGTGAAACACCCACTGCAATAGCAGCACGATACTTGATCCCATTCACATAGGCATAGCCACCATACACGCCCTCGGAAAGCGTCTGCCTGTTCGTCGGCACGATGAGGTTCGCGGTGCTGAAACCCATGTCCATGCCTTCGCCGCGTCCAGGCTGCACTTCATCAGTGATGGAAAAAGGACGACCGAGCAGGCGTTCTGCTTCTATTAGATCGTGTTCGGCAAGCAGGTTACGAATGCGCGTAGCGGTGATGGGCAAACCATCTTCGCTCTGAAGATTGTGCGCATCGATATGGCAGATGTTCCTTGCAGCCCACTCCCCCAGATCAGCCACGCTTCCTGCCGCTTTTGCGCCGAAATGGAAATCCAGCCCTACGTGCAGGTGCGCGGGTACGAACCCTTTGAAAGTCTGGTTCAAGAAATCGAGCGGACTCAAGGCAGCGAACTCACGCGTGAAATGAAGGACCGCGACCGCATCTACCCCACTGCGTGCGAGCATCTCGATACGCTGCTCATTGCTCATGAGCTTCTTCAGACGATCGGCATGAAAGAGCTCATCTGGGTCGATATCGAAGGTGAGCGCGAGGCTCTTCCCGTTATCCTTCCGCGCCGTCTCGCGGGCGCATTCAAGCAGGTAGCGATGCCCCTTGTGCACGCCATCGAACACGCCGAACGCACAAGAAGCGTTATCGAAAAGAGCATAGTCGAATGATTCATCGATGTTATAGATTTGAGCCACGTTCAACTCCTAGAGAAAAGATGCACTGAGCGCACAGCTGCCCCTTCGATTCATCGAACCGATAGAGCGCTTTAATATGATTATCGACAAGAAGAGCCACCGTCTCACCCTCAAAACAAGGATCAGACGAAGGAAAGACCTGAGTGGTACAACAAAAGTCGTCATGAGCGATATGCGTGAGCGGGATATTGAGCGAGAGCTTCTCCGGTAAGATCGGAGCACCGTTGTCGATCTTACGAATGAGCTCGGTGTCACGCACGAACGCATAACGATACGGCAGCATGCACAGCGGATCGACCGCAATGCTCGCAGGATCGCCCTCAAATGCTTCAAGGTACTCGAGCGAGATGCACTCTTCGATCGAAATGGCATCGAGAGCGCTGCGCTGCAATTCTGAAACGAAGGCGCCGCAACCGATGCGCTTGCCCAGATCACGCGCGATCGAGCGCATGTAGGTTCCCCCCGATACCTCCATCGAAACACGCCAAACCGGCACCAGTTCGCTTCCCTCTTGAACGGCAGGAAGCAGTTCACCAAGTGGCTTTTTTTCAACGGAGCGCAGCGTTGCGACGAACACCTCGAAGTCGCGCGGCTTCAGATCGATCACATTGCCCTTGCGTGCTGCCGCATAGGATTTCTGTCCGTTCACCTTCACTGCAGAATAGACAGGCGGAAGCTGCTTGCCCTTGCCCACCAGCGATGCAACGACCTCGCGCGCGATCTGTTCGTTAAATAGGTCGCTGGGCGCTTCCCCGCGCGAGATCACTTCGCCTTCTACATCATCGGTCGTGGTCGCACAACCGAACGCGATATCCATAACATAGGTCTTGTTGTGGCCGCTCATGAAGGCATCCAAGCGCGTAGCTGGACCGACTGCCACGCACAGCACACCCGACGCGAGCGGATCGAGCGTTCCCATATGACCGACGCGCTTCTCGCCGAACACACGGCGCACGCGGTTGACCACATCATGCGAGGTCATTCCTTTTGGTTTATCGACCGCGAGAAGAAGCGATAATCCTGACGAGCCGCGCTTAGCCATCAAGCTCTTCCCGCAAAGATCGGATGAGGATACACAGACGCTCGACTTCTGCTTCGGCATCTTCAGGAAAGCAAGTCTCGATGACATCGCTCGGGACTTCGATGAGTGCATCTGCAAGCGACTTGTGATAGGTAAGCCCCGCAGCAGCCTTGTGACCGCCACCCCCAAAATCGCGTGCGATCTGGGCCACATCGGTCTCATCCTTCGCACGCAGGCTTCCGCGAATCTCGCCCTTGCCATTCTCCTTCAAGATGAGCGCGACACGCACACCGGCGATACCGCGCAAGATATCGATAAGGATCTCGGCATCGTCGCGAATGGCGCCCTGCTCTTCGAAATCCGCATCCTTCAGATAGGAGCATACGAATGCACCGCCGCAGAAGAACATCATGCGCGAGAGCATGAGCTGCTCAAGGCGAAGTGAAGGAAGCGAGCGGCTTTGGAAGAACTCTCGCGCGATAAGGTTCGGCTCCGCGCCGGCTTCAACGGTCTCAGCTGCATGGATGAAGCACGTAGGATTCACGTTCTGGTAAGAGAAGCGTCCCGTGTCGGTCATGATGCCCGTGAGCGCGCAGAGCGCCTGATCCTTACCCGTAGCGTTAAGGAGCTTCAAAAGCTCCCAGGCAAGATCGCTCGCTGAAGCGGAAGCGGGGTCGACGTAGTTAAGCTCGGCCATCGAAGTATCAGAAGCATGATGATCGATCGTAATATGATGCTTAGCGCGATCATGTACTGTCGCTGCATCTTTCAAGCGCTCCACATTAGGAACATCGATGGCGATGAACACCTCGACTTCATCGGTGAAGTCTTTCGCAGGCACGAGGTTTTCCAGCCCAGGGAGAAAGCCGAGCTTCTCCTCGACCGGATCCTCCGTTGC
>CABQIW010000010.1 GCA_902464295.1 uncultured Eggerthella sp. | reverse complement strand
CTTGAGCGTAGTGCAGGTCGCACTCATGCTGCAGATCGTCGATCGAAAGCCCGCCGATGCGGCTGACCGTGCCGGTGAAGTGCGTATCGATGAGCTCGCTCGCAAGACCGACCGCCTCGAAGATCTGTGCAGCGTGGTAGCCCTGCATGGTCGAGATACCCATCTTCGACATGATCGAAACGATGCCCGAGAGGATGGCGGCATTGTAGTTCGCGATACCCGTTTTGGCATCGGTCTCAAGCACGCCGCGCTCGGCTAGCGAAGCGATCGTATCGTGAGCAAGATAGGGGTAGATGCCGGATGCGGAATAGCCCACCAACGTGGCGAAATCGTGCGCGGTGATCGCATCGCCGCATTCCACGATGAGATCCGCCTGCGTGCGCAGACCGCAACGCAGCAGGTGATTGTGAACGCTCGAAACAGCCAGCAGGGAAGGCATCGGCACTTCGCCTTCGCCTACGCGATCGGAGATCGCAAGGATGCTCACGCCATCGCGTACCAGTTCTTCGGCCTGCTCGCACAAGCGATTCACGGCATCTGCCAGCGCATGGGCATTCTCGGTGCCCGCCGGATAAGACGCATAGATCTTCGCACCCTTGAAACCCTTCTCATCCATGGAGGCGAGCGCTTCGAAGGCATCACGCGTGAGCAGCGGCGTATCGAGTCGCACTAGGCGGCAGTTCGTGCGCGCGTCTTCGAGCAGATTGCCGTGGTTGCCAAGATAGAGCAGCGTGGAGGTGAGGTGCGATTCGCGCAGCGCGTCGATCGGGGGGTTCGTGACCTGCGCGAAGAGTTGGTTGAAATAATGGAAAAAGCGGCGCGGATGTTCCGATAAACATGCGAGAGGGGTATCCGCGCCCATCGACGCCAACGGCGCCTTTGCCTTTTCCGCCATAGGGATGATCGCTTCCTCGATATCGTCGAAGAAGTAACCATGTATAGCCTGTCGAGTGCTCAAGGCCATGCCTTCATCGGGGGCAGCCTCGAGCGGTTCTGTCGCTTGAGCGATGAGAGAGTCGAGCGTGTGGGTCTCAGCGTTGATCCAGTCGAGATAGGGTGCTTGGTTCGCCAGGTCATCCTTGATCTCGTCATCGAAGATCACGCGCCCTTCGCGCGGGTCGACGATGAGCATCTGACCGGGCCCTAAACTGCCTGCGATCAGGATCTTCGCAGGGTCGACATCAAGCGTACCGGCTTCACTGGAGAGAATGAGCCGATCGTCGGAGGTCACGTAATAGCGCGCGGGGCGCAAGCCATTGCGGTCGAGCACGGCGCCCATGATGATCCCGTCGGTGAACGCGATAGCTGCGGGGCCTTCCCAGGCTTCCGTGAGCATGGATTGATATTCGCCCCAGGCACTGCGCTTCGCGGAAAGCGTGGGGTTCTTGTCCCATGGTTCGGGCAGCAGCATCGAGATGGCGCGCGGCAAGCTGCGGCCGTTCATGGTGATGAATTCGAGCATGTTATCGAGCATGGCCGAGTCGGAGCCTTCGCCGTTGAACACGGGCAGCACCTTCTCGAGCGAAGGGCCCATGACCGGCGAATAGAGGTGCGGCTCGCGGGCGAGCGTCCAGTTCACGTTGCAGCGCAGCGTGTTGATCTCGCCGTTGTGCACCATGTAACGATTGGGGTGCGCGCGCTCCCACGAAGGCGTGGTGTTGGTGGAGTAGCGCGAATGCACGAGCGCGATGGCAGTTTCGCAAGAGGCATCATCCAAGTCCTTGAAGAAACCGCGCATCTGCGTGGAGACGAGCATGCCCTTGTACACGATCGTGCGAGCGCTCATCGAGCAGACGTAGAAGGTCTTGTCGTCTAGGCTCTGCGTTTCCTTCGCGCGCTTTTCGATGGTGCGCCTACCTATATATAAGCGACGTTCGAAATCTTCATTCGTTTCGCAATCGGCAGGACGACCGAGGAATGCCTGCTTGATGGTGGGCATGCAATCGAGCGCGGCTTGGCCTAGGTCGTGGGGGTCGATTGGCACATCACGCCAGAAGAGTAGCGGGATGCCCTCTTCGATGCAACCATCTTCGAAGATGCGCATAGCTTCGGCTATGCCGTGTTCGTCGGTGGGGAGGAAGAGCATGGCCACGCCATAATCACCTTCGTCAGGCAGCAGGCTGCCGCACTTTTGTGCTTCCTTACGGAAGAAACGGTGCGGGATCTGCAGCAGGATGCCGGCGCCATCTCCCGTGTTGCGCTCCAGGCCAACGCCGCCGCGGTGCTCCAAGTTCACGAGCACGGAGAGCGCATCGTCCACCATCTGGTGGGAGCGCACACCTTTGATGTTGGCGAGCGCGCCAATGCCGCACGCATCGTGCTCGAACGAGCTGCGATACATGCTCGGTTGTGGTGTGGCTGCTTGAGGCAAGTGCATTCGAGCCTGTTGGGTGATTCGCTGCGCGTCTTGTTCTGCGCGCATGGGTTCGCAAGGATGCGCGAGTGCGCATGTTGCTTCGCTTCTCATGTAGTACCCCTTTTCGCATGTTTTAAGGTGTTACTACCTTACGGAAGCTCTGTGTCACCAATATTGCGCGATTGTTTCGCGTGCGTTAAATCGTTATCTTGCTCACTTTTGTGCTCAATCAGCGGAGAGGGTGAGGCAACGAGGTGACTCTTTGCCGACTAAATTCATTAGTAATAAAACCCGAGCAAAGCAGCGACGCACGAAAGAACCTGCAAAATGCAGGTTCTTGAGCAGGGAAGTGGGGAACCTCGTGTCTCGCGCTCGACGCTGATCGAACCAAAAAAGATGACGAGCGACTGGGCAGTTCGTCTTCTTTTAGAGGCGGCGGATGAAGTTCCAGCCCCACATGGTGATGCAATTCGGCACGATCTTGCCGATGATGCGCAGGAAAAACGAGGGAATGCTGCAGCAGGCAACGGCAGCATGCATGCGATTCATGAACAGTGCCCGCGAAACCACCGTGGAAGCCTTTTGCGCGAAGAGCAGGTGGTTCACGGCGCGCGCGTTGCCGCTCATGCGTGCTTGGGCTTCGAAGCCAGTCTTCACCCAGGTAGGGCACAGCGCCGTTGCGGTGATACCGCTGCCGTGCAACTCCCAACGTAGCGCGCGGGTGTAGCGCAGTACGAACGCTTTCGATGCGGCATAAACATTCATATAAGGAAGCGGGCAAAATGCAGCAGCCGAGGCAACTTCGATGATGCGCGAACCGCGCTTCATGTGCGGCAAGCAGGCGCGCGTGAGCGCTACCACCGCGCGGGCATCAAGTTCGATCATCGCAGCCGCATCGTCGTTGGCGATATCTTTCCATGATCCGAACCTGCCAAAGCCCGCGCAATTCACCAGATAGGTAACTATGCCGTTTGCTTCGCCCAGGTCCGCTTCGATGCGATCGATGTCTTCTTGTTTTGAAAGGTCAGCTGAAACCGCGCGCGCAGGGGTGAGCAGATCGGCTGCGACCTCTTCGAGTTTCGTAGTGTTGCGCGCCACCAGCCAGAATTCATCGATGTGATGCACACCGGTATCGGCATCGGTCACGCTCGAGCGCACGTCGAGCTGACGCACGAACTCAAGCCCGAGCCCGCTCGAAGCGCCCGTTACGATCGCGATATGTTTCGGCGTTTCACTCATACTATCCGCACGTTGTCCCGTCTGCTCGTTTCGCCGTTAAAGCGCCTGAACCCAAGGTCACTTTGGTTGTCTGCAAATCCATTGTAGGGCGCCCGACGAGCTGCCATCCCTCATCGCTCGAAGCTGTGGGTAGTTTGTCATCTTTTAAGTTGAAGGGTTCGTGAACTTTCTTGCGGGCAGGCATGAAAGTGGAGTTGAAAGCGGTAGTTCAAAGCGGCTTAGTGTATAATTACGAGCATCTTCATACCTGCACCAAAGCAGTGCGGTTCAGGGGTGAAAAGTAACCGTTGAGCTGCATATATGCCATATATTTTCATAAGATAGGGTTTCCCATGGAAAGCACAAAACCAAAGAATAAGACGCGCAATCTTATCATTACCGTCTGTGCCGCTGTCGTGGTCGTGGTCGTTGCGCTCGTTGTTTTCATGAACGTGAACACTCAACGCATCATCGATCAGAATACGCAGTACCTCGAAACCTCCACCAATCAAACGGTGCGTCGCGTGAACGATACGTTCTCCTCTTCGCTGCAGAGCGTGCAGACGGCAGCGGTGGTGTATGGAGATGCGATCAGCGACGAGGGCTTCAATCCGCGTACTGCGGCAACCATCCTCGATAATGCCCAGTTCGACCATACTTTCTTCATCGATGCGCAGGGTACGGCATATAACAACGATGGCTCCACTGCCGATGCGACCGACCGTGAATACTATATCGAAGGTGTACAGGGTAAGAGCGGTATGTGCTATGTCGATAGCACGATCTTCGATGGTCAAAACGCCGTCGTCTTCTATGCACCGGTTGTTTTGGATAATGAAGTGATCGGCATCATGGCTTCGGTGCTCCGCGAAGAATCGCTCACGGAAGTTATGACCACCGAGTTCTACGGACAGTCCACCCCTACCTATCTTTGCGAGCGCAATGGCACGATGGTAGCGATGGCGGGCTCGGTGAAACCAGATGCACGCAATATCGATGAGATATTCATCGCGCGCGGGCTTAACGAAGAACAGCTTGCAGTGCTTGATGTTGATATCGCAGAAGGCAACACGGTCAGCTTCACGTATGACACTTCCGAAGGCACGGGCAATACGTTCGTCACGAAACTTCCCGATTTCGATTGGATGCTCGTGCGTTCGTTCCCCGCAAGCATCACCAATGAGATGCTCCTTCGCGCGAACACGTCGGGCTTCATCCTAGTAGGAGGTGTGCTCCTTGCGGCGATCGTGGTGATCGTGGTGCTTACCATGCAAGCTCGTCGTGAGAACCAAGAGCTGCTGCTCGAGCGCCAGGAAGCTACGCGCATCATCGACGCCTCGACCAATCTGTTCGATAGTCTTTTCACGGTCGATCTCGAGAAGCACACCTACGAATTCTTGAAGAACGATAGTCAGCAGAAGAGCATTCCGCCGCGGGGCAATGCGTCTGACCTGCGTCAGTTCTTCGACAAGGTCATCGATAAGAATTCGCTCTCAACTGATGCTCACGAGAAATTCGACAAGGACAATATCGCCAGCATTCTCACTCCAGGTGTACGCTTCATCCAAGAGGAATGGCGTACGAACGATCGAGAGAATCCGTGCTGGTATCAGGCCTCGATCCTCTGTCTTGCACGCGATGCGCAAGGCAAGCCGACCAGTGTGCTCGTGGCTATCCAAGACGTTACGGATGCGAAGGCGGAAGAACTGCGTGCGCATATCGCACTCGAAGATGCATTCAAAGCAGCTGAGCACGCTTCGCAGGCTAAGAGCGACTTCCTCAATTCAATGTCGCATGACATCCGTACCCCTATGAACTCCATCATGGGTCTTACCGCTATCGCAGGTATGCATGTCAATGATCCTGAGCGCGTGCGTGAATGCCTTACGAACATCACGTCGGCTTCGCGCCATCTGCTTGGCCTGATCAACGAAGTGCTCGATATGGCTAAGATCGAATCAGGCTCGATCGATCTGGCAGAAGAGCCCTTCGACCTCTCCGAGTCGATCGAGAATCTCATCACTATGATGAACCCCCAGATCGCAGCCAAGCACCAGGAGCTCAAAGTCGAGCTTGTCGATATCAAGCACGAGCATGTTCTGGGCGATCCCACCCGTTTGCAGCAGGTGTTCGTGAACATCATGGGCAACTCGGTCAAGTTCACGCCAGAAGGGGGTACCATCGGGCTGCGCATCACCGAGCTTCCGAGCTCGATCCAATCCAGTGCGTGCTACGAGTTCGAGTTCAGCGACACCGGATGCGGCATGAGCGAAGAATTCATGAAGCGCCTCTTCGAGCCTTTCTCTCGCGCGAACGATTCGCGTACCACGAAGGTCGAAGGTACGGGCCTTGGCATGGCCATCGTAAAGAGTGTGGTCAGCCTTATGAGCGGCACGATCGATGTCGAATCGAAAGAGGGCGAAGGCACCACCTTCACCGTTATGGTTCACATGAAATTGCGCGATGCCGAACAGGAAGACCTGAGCGATCTTGAAGGAATCCCTGTCCTGGTCGTCGACGACGATGAAGTTGCCTGCGAAGGTGCCTGCATCCTGCTCGACGATATTGGCATGAAGTCTGAATTCCGCCTCTCGGGTCCGGCAGGCATCGAAGCGGTCAAGAACAGGCTCGATAACGATCCGTATCGCGTGGTCATCCTTGATTGGCGCATGCCGGGCATGAGCGGTCTTGAAGCTGCCAAGCATATTCGCGAGGCAACGAATGAGGCAGTGCCGATCATCATCCTTTCCGCTTACGATTGGTCAATGATCGAACAAGAAGCACGCCAGGTAGGCGTTGATGCCTTCATCTCCAAGCCGCTGTTCCGTTCTCGTTTGGTGCAAGTGATGAAAGAGCTGCTCGTGGGCGAGATGAAGAGCGTGATCGATGAGAAGGCGATGCTCGAAGAGCTTGCGTTCCAAGGCAAGCGCGTTCTGCTCACCGAAGATAACCCCATGGCAGCCGAGATCGCCCGTGAGCTGGTCGAGATGACGGGCGCGGCCGTCGAGCATGCCGAGAACGGCAAGCTCGCGCTCGATATGTTGCTCGAGCATGAACCGGGCTATTACGACATCGTGCTCATGGATATCCAGATGCCGGTCATGAACGGCCATGAAGCAGCTTCGGCCATTCGCGCTCAAGCTGATAAGCGCCCCGATATGGGTCAGATCCCGATCGTTGCGCTTTCAGCCGATGCCTTCGCTGAAGATGTGCGTCATGCGCGCAGTGCTGGCATGAACGATCATATGTCGAAGCCGCTCGAGATCGAAACGCTCGTTCGTATGCTGAAGAAATGGGTTAGCTAGCCAACGAGCGAATTCTTCGGGCAGGTGAGCGTATTTTCGCGCACAATCGTACTGCGTAATCTTGCGCGTCGGTTTTTCGCGTCAAAGGATGTTCATGGCAATCAAAGAATCTCAAGGCACCGTTTCCTCAAACGGCGGACGTGAGCACTTCACTTCGCGTCTTGGCTTCATTCTCATCAGCGCAGGGTGTGCGATCGGGCTCGGCAACGTTTGGCGTTTTCCTTATATTGCTGGCGAATATGGTGGCGCAGCTTTTATCCTGCTCTATTTGATCTTCCTTGTGATCCTTGGCCTTCCTGTCATGATCATGGAATTCGCGATCGGCCGTGCGAGCCAGCGCAGTTGCGCGCGTGCCTTCGAACGCTTGCAGCCTTCAGGTAAATGGAACTGGTTCAGTTGGTGGTCGTATATCGGCTGCATGATCCTGATGATGTTCTACACCGTTGTGTGTGGCTGGATGCTCGCTTACATGGCGAAGATGGCCACCGGCGAGTTCGTCGGTCAAAGCGTCGAAGGGGTTGCAGGCGTGTTCTCTGCGATGCTCGGCAGCCCTACCGAAATGCTCGGTTGGATGCTCGCGGTCATCGTGATCGGCTTTCTCGTGTGCAGCCTCGGTCTGCAGAAAGGTGTCGAGCGCATCACGAAGATCATGATGATCTGCCTGTTGTTCGTGATGGTAGCGCTTGTGTTTCGCTCGGTCACGCTCCCTGGGGCAGAGGCAGGTCTCGAATTCTATCTCATTCCCGATTTCGAGAAGATGTTCGGTGGCGGCATCGGGCATTTCGGCGAAGTCGTGTATGCGGCTATGGGCCAGGCGTTCTTCACGCTCTCGCTCGGCATTGGTGCCATGGAAGTGTTCGGTTCGCGCATTGGCAACGATCGCGCGCTCACGGGTGAAGCGTTGCGCATCTGCGGCCTCGATACGTTCGTGGCGATCGTGGCGGGCCTTATCATCTTTCCTGCGTGCTTCGCGTTCGCTGTTGCTCCTGATCAGGGGCCAGCGCTCGTGTTCGTTACCTTGCCAAATGTATTCGAGCAGATGCCTTTCGGTCAAGTTTGGGGAACGCTGTTCTTCGTGTTCATGAGTTTTGCCGCGCTCTCGACCATCATTGCGGTGTTCGAGTGTCTCATCACGTTCACGATGGAACGGTGGAACGTATCGCGCTCGCAAGCGATCGCTCGTACTGCGTTGCTTGTGACGATTTTGAGCATTCCGTGTGCGCTTGGCTTCAATGTGTGGTCGGGTGTGGGGATTCCGGGCATCGGCGATATCCAGTCGATCGAAGACTTCATCGTATCTAATAATCTGTTGCCATTGGGTAGTTTGCTCTATGTGATCTTCTGTGTCACGCGCAGTGGGTGGGGTTGGGATAATTTCCTTAAAGCTGCCGATGTTGGCGAAGGCATCAAATTCCCGCGCTGGTCACGCTATTGGCTCACGTTCGGCGTGCCGATCCTGATCGGGATCATCTTCGTGATGGGCTATGCGCCGAAGTTCGCGCTGTGGTTCGGGCTCGGCTAAACGCAGCGCTTCGTCATATCTCGTGTGCTTCATCGTTCGTTGTAGGTGAACGCGCAATGCTTTTTGTTTTGTCTGCATCTTGCGTACAAAACATGGAGAGATTGCGAGTTTTCTTACGGCACTTGTACTCTTTATGTCCGCTCTATAACATGTTCGCCACGTTTTGCGATTCATGCAACGAACGCAAAACAAAGATAGTACTGTTTGTCACATCATTATTGGTGTGTAAGAGCTCCGAAAGGAGTATGAGATATGATTCGTAAAGCAATAAGAACCTATAAGCATTCGTTCATCGTCGCATCGCTTCTTGCAATCAGCACCGTCGCTCTTTCGGTCTGCTTTGCTTTTTCAAGCCCGCTCTTGGCTTCGGCGGAAAATACCGAATCCGCGGAAACGCTCGAGGTGATCGAAGAAGTTACTGCTCAGCGTGACCAAGCGATCGAAGAGGTCGAAGCGATCATAGAAGAGCGCGCTGCGAACGAGCAGCAAGGTGAACAAGACCTTACCGCTACGGGCAACTTGAGCGATGCCAACATTGCAACGCTCGAAAAGGAAAACGAGCAGAATGCGCAAGATAACCCCGCAGCTACCACGCCCAGCGATGATTGCACAGTTACCATTCGTTATCTTGAATACATGAACTACGATGACGAACCAGATGCGGTCATTGACGAAATGGGTCGTCGCGTGCTGGGAACACGCGTCCTCACGGGTATGAAAGAAGGCGATGTGCTCAATGCCTGGAATTATGTTGTCGATATTCCCGGGCATTTCTTCTTCGACGGTTGGCCGCTGAATCTTACGGTTACGACCGACCCGAACAAGAACACCTTCGATCTGATTTATATCAAGAAGTGGAGCAGCGAATACACGGTTAATTACTACGTGATGACCGGCGCTGATCTTACTGCTGATACCTGGTCGGAAGCACTGGCACCCGATGATGTTGAATTCATCAAGATGGGTTCAGAGACGTTCGAAAACCAGCGTTTTGACAAACTCGTTGAAGGTGATGCCTATGAATACAAGCTCGATGATATGTATGTGATCGATACCTATCCTGCTGAGATTCGCCTAGGCACTGATCCAGATAACAATGTGATCAACGTGCTCTATACCCCCACTTCATCAACGCTCCCTGACGATCTTGAGGTGCCTGATGACATCATCCCGCCAGCAGATGAGGGTGATACGGGCAGCGGGGACGCTGGCAGTGGAGATAATGGTGCTGGCACGCCTTCGCCTGATCTTCCTTCCGATGATACTTTCGACAAGGATGACATCACCTCCACCTTGCCTGATGGCGTGACCGACGACGATGAATCCAAAGATGATTTCTTGGGTAATGAAGTCGATCGCGGCGAGCTCGACGTTACCGACGAGATGCTCGCGAACCCTGTGAGCAAGGAACAGGCCAACCAAGCGCTTGCGGACTATCGGGATAGTCTCTACGAGGCAGATAATCTCGCAAGGACCGGTGATGGTGTACCGATCATCGCTTGGGTCTCAGGAGCTACTGCGCTTGTTGCGCTGGTGCTGTTAGGCTTCTACCTCATGCGTTCACGCAAGCATGATTGATGACGAACGACTCGCCCCGTATGGCATCACCTTTAGCAAGATTCTTCGAGCTCTGCGAAATCGTGGGGCTCGTTTGCTTCTGCCATAACTTGCTCGATCAGTTCTTCATAACCGCGCAAGGCGGCGAAAGGCTTGAATTGGCGCGCGCGATCGGGGTGGGGCTTGCCTAAGATATAGCGTTCTGGATGGGCGCTGTTGCGTGCGCTATAGGGCAGTTCGTTAGGCATTATGTCCTCCTACGAGATGCGTGCGCTCAAGTCCGCGTGCTTTTTCCTTGTACGAAGTACCGCGCATGACCGCGCCCTTGCCGAATCTCTGCTTTATCGCAAGTAGCGCGTCCTGTTGTGCGCGTTCTTCTTCCTCGGCTTCGATGTCGCTGAAGAGCGTATGTGTGGCGTATTCTTCGGGCTCCAGGTTTCCACAGCTGATGTTGATGCGCCGAATGGGCAGGTCGTGCCGCACGCGCTGGCAGTACAGCTCGTCGAATATGTGCAGGAGCTCTTTGAAGGAGTTGGTCGAAAAGCCAAGCTTGTGGCTTACGCTCGTATGCGATCCGCCACGCATGCCTGCGCTCGCCTCGGTGCGCTCTTTCGAAGTCAAGCTGCTGCTTTCTTGGGAGCGCTTCTCTCCATCATCTTTCTTATAGCCAATGTAGAGGTGCACGGAACTTGTGACCACCTGCTTGTCCACGAGCTCCAGTGCAGTTTCGTCGACCATCTCGCGCAGCACCATGCGTGCCTCATCGAAGGTGTAGTCGCACGGGAGCACCTGGCCATTGCCGAATGAGGTGCTCTCAGGTTCGTAGGCCTTGATCTCGGCGATCGTGCAGGGCTCAAGCCCCCAAGCGTGGTCGATCAGATATTCCGCATTCACGCCGAACTCTCGGTAGAGCAGATCGATATCGGCGTGGGCCACCCCTTCAAGATCGCGAATGCCAAAGCGCGCGAGCCGCGTGGCGATACCGCGTCCGATCTGCCAGATATCGGTGATGGGACGGTGATGCCAGATATGCTGCTTGAAGCTCTCTTCGTCCAGCACACCGATGCCGTCTTCGCAGTGCTTTGCGGTAACGTCGAGCGCCACTTTCGCCAAGAAGAGGTTCGGGCCGATGCCGGCAGTGGCTGTGATGCCCGTTTCCTCATAGACCGCAGTGCGCATGCGATCAACGAGGGTTTTCGCGCTGGTCTTATAGAGAGAAAGATAGGGCGTGAGATCGATGAAGCATTCGTCGATCGAATAAACATGCAGGTCGGCGGCGCTCACGAAGCGCAAGTAGATCGAAACGATCTTTGCCGAAACTTCCATGTAGAGGCGCATGCGTGGCTTTGCCATGAAGTACTCGATGCCTTCAGGGATCTCGAACACACGACAACGCCCCGGCACTCCGAGCGCTTTCATGGCAGGGGAGACTGCTAGGCAGATGGTCTTTTCGGTGCGCTCAGGGTCGGCAACCACAAGGTTCTTCTCGAACGGATCCCACTTGCGAGCAACGCATTCTACGCTGGCATAGAAGCTCTTCAAATCGATGCAACAGTATGTTCTTGGTGTTTCGCCCACGCGCCCAGTATAGCACACAAACGAACAGATGTTCTAGTTTCAAGCAGGCTCATAGGAGCGAGCGCAAGGGAGAAGCAGCTAGGCGAGCTCGGCTTCGATCACTTCAGCAAGGCGCTTGATGCCCGAGCGGATGGTCTCCTCGTCGGCGTTCGTGAAGTTCAAGCGCAGCGTGGAGCGCTTGCCGCCTTCCGCATAGAACGGATCGCCGGGAACGAAGGCGACGTTTTGCTCGAGTGCCTTGTCGAACAGGTCCATCGCGAAGATTCCTTCAGGAAGCGTTACCCAGAGGAACATGCCGCCTTCAGGGATGGTGAATTCGACCTCCGCAGGGAAGAACTCTTTCATGGCATCGACCATGGCACCTGCCTGGCTGCGATAGAGCTCGCGGATCTTGGTAAGGTGCTCGTCGAGCTCATTGTGCATGAGGTAGTCGTAGATAACGTACTGGGCGAACACGTTGGTGTGCAGGTCAGCTGCCTCTTTTGCCGTTGAGATGTTGCGCAGGAGATCATGATCTTTCGTGAGCAGGTATCCCATGCGGAAACCGGGCGTGACGGTCTTGGAGAAGGATCCCATGACCACGCCATGAGGATGGTTCGTCGCACCGATATAAGGCAGCGATTCACCTTCGAAGCGCAATTCGCCATAAGGATCATCTTCCACGACCACGATGTTGTGCTTCGAGAGGGCCTCGCGCACCGCTTCGCGGTTCTCGGCCGTATAGGTAAGGCCCGTGGGATTCTGGAAGTTCGGGATAAGGTAGATCATCTTCGCACCCGCATCGAGCGCCGCGTTCAGCTCGTCGATATTGAGCCCTTCGTTCGTGAGCTCGACCCCACGGAACACTGGCTGCTGAAGCGCGAAGGCTTGGATGGCAGCAAGATAGGTGGGATTCTCCACGATCACGCCGTCGCCCTTATCGAGCAGCACCTTGCCGAGCAGATCGAGGATCTGCTGCGAGCCGGTGGTGATGAGCACGTCATCGAGCACATAGTCGGTGCCGAAGCGCTTGTTGTAACGATCGGCGACCCATTGGCGGAGTTCATCGATGCCTGCGGTCGAGGAATACTGGAAGGCGTTCGGGCCTTGTTCGGCCACCACGCGTTCCATCGATTTCAAAAGCTCGTCTTCGGGAAACGAGATGGGGTTGGGCAGTCCACCCGCGAACGAGGTCACGTTCGGGTCGGATGCCGCTTTGAGGATGCTGCGAACAAAGGAAGGAGGAGTCGATTTGATCCCGTCGGAAAGCAGTGCGTCGGTATCGAAAAGGGATGCGGTGTCGTTCATTAGGTTCCTTCCTCGCGCTCTTATGCTCGTTTTATTATCGCGCGCACTTTTGACTTTAGCGCGATAGATGGGTGGAGGTTCTTATTCAGTATTTGAAAGGACGTACGGCGCTCGCGAGCGCTCTTTTCCTGTGAAGGAGGGGAGCGCCTCTATTCGTGCAGTTGTCCGACGAGATTATCGGTCTCGCGTGCGATACGCACCTCTTCATCGGTAGTGACCACGCAGATCTTGATCGGGCTATCGTCGATCGAGATGATGCGGTTCACGCCGATCTGACCGGTAACATCGTTGCGCTCATGGTCGAGGATCATGCCCATGTGGGCAAGGCCCGCGAAGATGCGTTCGCGCAGTTCAGCGGAGTTTTCGCCAATGCCTGCGGTCATGACCACCGCATCGGTGCGCGTCATGGCAGCGTAATAGCCGCCGATGGCCTTCTGAATGCGGTAGACATACATATCGATCGCAAGATCGGCAAGCTCGTTGCCCGCTGCCGCAGCGGCAAGCACATCGCGCATGTCAGCCGATACGCCCGATACGCCCAAGATGCCGCTTTCCTTGTTTAGGATCGCATCCATCTCGTCGAAGGATTTGTGCTCGCGGCGCATGAGGTAGGTAACGATAGCCGGATCGATGGAGCCCGAGCGCGTGCCCATCATAAGACCCTCGAGCGGAGTGAAGCCCATGGAGGTATCGATCGATTTGCCATGGTTCACCGCCGTGATCGATCCGCCATTGCCCAGATGGCAGGTGATAAGGCCTAGATCACGCAGGGGTCGTCCGAGCAGGTTCGCGGCTTGTTGCGCGGCATAACGATGGCTCGTTCCGTGTGCGCCATAGCGACGAATGCGGTATTTCTCGTAGTATTCACGCGGCAGGGGGTACATGTAGGCTTTCGCTGGCATGGTCGCGTGGAAAGCGGTGTCGAAGACCGCGACCTGAGGGGTGTTGGGCATAGCTTCGCGCATGAGGTCGATGCAGGCATCGGCGGGAGGGTTGTGGAGCGGTGCGAGCTCCTCGCAGATGGCGAGCTTCTCGCGCACGGCCTCATCGATGATGACCGAGCGCGTGAAGTATTCGCCGCCGGCCACCACGCGGTTGCCGATTGCGTCGATCTGCGAAAGGCTGTTGATGGGAGACTCGGGATCGTCCACGAGGATGTCGAGCAGCTTGGCGAGGCATTCCTGCACGGGCATATTAGCCACGTTATAGGTGGTCTTTTGGAAATCGGGGGCGAACGAAACGTTCATGAATGCGCCTGGCGTGCCGACCTTTTCAGCAAGGCATTTCATCAGCGTTACCTTGCCATCGGTTTCGATCAGCTGGCTTTTGAGCGAAGAGCTTCCTGCATTCACCACGAGCACGCGCATGGGCTTCTCCTTTTCGGGGGTTGTGAACAAAATGTTCAAGAAAAGATCGGGAAACATTATAGCAAACACCCGTCTTGAGCCTGCTTGGGGCCCTGCGGCTCGATCCGATGCCAAGCGTTCGCTGTTCTGTAACGGAACCGACAGAAGGCTAGGAGCGATCCGGCGAAGAATCCTGCATGCGCTGCCAGAAGCGTCGTGCGATCGCTGCGCAGATGCAAGAGAGAACCCCTAAGATGCCGCCTACAAGACCGACTTCCCCGAGTCCTGCGTGCGTCACGACAAGGCCTCCCACAAGCGTGCCGAAGGCGATGCCGATGTTGAACGAGGTGGGTTCGATGGAGGCAGCAAGCACGAGCGCGCGTGGATGGCGCTTGCGCGCTACACCCATGAACATCGTGATGCACGAGATCGAGAAGCTGTACATGAGCAGCGCGATAAGGAAGATGGGCACGAGCGCAAGCGCACTATTCGTCTTGCAGAACCAGAGCGCAAAAAGGGCGAGCCCGAGCGCGAGCAGCATCGCAGGAATGGGCTTCATGCCTGCGCGCACATCCACCACGCCCGAGATCAGATCGGACACGATGCAGATGATGCCAAAGGCAAGCAAGATGAGACCTGATTGGGCAGGTGGGAATCCAAGATAGGTTTCGAGGTAGGGAGCAACGTAGCCATAGAAGGTGTAGACTGCTCCCACGCCGAAGGTGAAGAGGAGTACGCCGAAGATGATGGGTGGTTCCTTGAAGAGAAGTACTTGTTCGCGCAGAGAGGCAAGAGCGGAGCGTTTTTGCGTGGGGCTTTCTCTGTGCGGGGATGCTTCGTGCGGCACGAAGATCGTGAGCAGCACAGCGGATACGAGCGCGAAGATGAAGGCAGCATCCATCGCCACCTGCCAGGTGAGGTATTCGACGATGAAGCGTCCCGCGCTCGTTGCGAGCACGAGCGCGATAGAAAAGGCCGCATAGATGATCGAGATGCCGATCGACGAACGATTGGTGCCCAGCAAGTCAGGCACGTAGGTGGTAGCAACGGCGAGCAGCGGACCAGAGACCGCGCCCATCACGATACGCGAGACGAGCAGCACTTCATAGGTGGGTGCGGTGGCAGAAACGAAGTTGCTCACCACGAAGATCGCAAGATAGATCACCAGAATGGTCGAGCGCCGAAACGACCCGGTGAAGATCGAGAGCAGCGGAGTCGCGATAGCGTAAGCGAGCGCAAAGAGGCTGATCAACTCTCCAATGCGTGCGATCGAGCAGTTGTAATGCTCAGCGAGCTCAGGTTCGATGCCGATGACCACGAACTCCGAACAACCGAGCGAGAACCCGAGCAGCACGAACAGCACGAAGCAGAGCATGCTGCGATGCGCTATCTTGTGCTTCGCATCCTTCGCATGAGGAGATTTTGCCGGTGTGCTGTTCGACATGGTTTCATTCATGCACGCTATAGTAGCACCAGTGCTGTGGGAAGCAACATTGGTGTAGCTTTTGTGTATGGCTAGGGTGTTTCGTGCTAGCCGCGGTAGTAGAGCACCGCGATCTGCGTGCGGTTGGAGAGTGCTTTTTTCGAGAGGATCGCGCTGATGTGGTTGCGCACGGTTCCTTCAGAAAGAAAGAGCGTGCTTGCGATCTCGCGATTGTCCATACCCTGTGCCACAAGGCGAACGACGCTCAGTTCGCGCTCGGTCAAGTCGGCGAAACGCTCGGCCTCGTGCGCGATCAGCTGCGCGGTCTCACGGTCTTCTTCGGCGCTTTGCGCAGTAGCCTGCATGAGCGAAAGATAGCCTTCGCGCAGGTCGTCATAGGCGAAACGGTATGCTTCGCGCTCGCTCGTCTCGCGCAAGTTGCGCACCGCAAGAACGACCGCGATCGCACACAAGAGCACCTCGATGCCCATCACCGCTTCAAAAGCGCCCGCTATACCGAGCGCAGCAAGTCCTGCCGCAATAAGGGAGCCCTGTAATTGAAGGCCGATGCCGTATGACCCTGCTACGCCAAAAGCGTTCAAGGCTATCACGCCCACAAGGGGTGCGATCCAGAGCAGGCGAACGAGCCACGAGCGTTCGCGCAGGGCAAGATAGACCACTACGGGTAGGTAGAAGAAAACTTCGCCGATCATGATCGCGCAGAGATAGAAAAGGACTTGTGCGCTTATCCGCACGGGCTTGTTCGCATAGGCGCAGATAGAGATCAGCACCACGGCCGCGAGTACTCCCACGATGGCAAGATCGCTCTTGCTCGCAAGAAGTGAGAACAGGCAGCAGAGAATGGCCAGCACTATTTCATCGACGAAATTTCTCATGCCCTTATTGTAGCGTTTGTGGCGGTCTTCTCTGTTTTGCAGAAAATCCCTGTTCATCTTCGGTTTCTTCCTATGGATGACAAATGTCATATTCTCAAGAGCTGCGGCTTGAGAGATGATGAACGTGGCTTTTGTGCGTATAGCGTGCATTCTCTCGCATGAGCCGCAGCCCTGTTCGCGCGAGGAAGGCGCTATCGTTTTTTGTAGGAAGAAAGAGGAATCCCGTGGAACCGATCGTATCCGTCAAGGACCTTGTTAAACGCTACGGAAGCGCGGTGGCGCTCGATCACTTCACGCTCAAGATCGCGCCGGGCGAGATCTTCGGCTTGCTTGGACCGAACGGCAGCGGAAAGACGACCGCTATCAATTGCATCTTGCAGTTGCTCACCTACGATCGCGGTGAGATCTGCCTATTCGGACAGCCGATGACACAAACGCGCTACGATCTGAAGCGGCGCATCGGCATCGTGCCACAGAACATCGCGGTATTCGAAGAGTTGAGCGTACAGCAGAACATCGATTACTTCTGCAGCTTGTATGTTTCAGATGCGGCAGAGCGCAAGCAGTTGGTGAAGCGCGCCATCGAATTCGTCGGGCTTGAGGATTACACCCGCGCACGTCCTAAGAAGCTGTCCGGTGGTCTTTTGCGGCGCCTCAATATAGCTTGCGGCATCGCGCATCGTCCTGAGCTCATCTTTCTCGATGAACCCACCGTGGCGGTCGATCCGCAGAGCCGTGCATCGATCCTCGATGGCATCAAGCAGATGAATGCCGAAGGGTCGACCATCGTCTATACGAGTCACTACATGGAAGAGGTCGAAGAGATCTGTACGCGCATCATGATCATGGACAAAGGGCACACGCTCGCATGCGGCACGAACGAGGAGCTCAAAGCGCTCGTTGCTGCAGGCGAGAAGATCATCATCGAAGCAGACGTTTCCGAGGCGGCGCTCATCAAGTTGCGGTCGCTTCCGCATGCGCTACGCGTGGAATACGAAAGCGGTCGGTTAGAAGTGGTGTGCGAGAACGCTGAGCACAATGTGGCTGACGTGCTCGATGCTCTTTCAGCAGCACGTATCAAGCCGGGGCGCATTTGGGCTGAACCGCCTACGCTCAACGATGTGTTCTTGGAGATCACTGGCCGCGAGTTACGTGATTGAGGGCGATCATGTGGGCTAGTTTCAAATACTCATTGCTCCAGCTCATAAGGGTACCTGGTGTGCTCATCTGGACGCTCGTCTTTCCGATCGTGCTCGGTTCGCTGTTCGTGATGATGCTCGGCGCGCTCGATGAGCGTGCAGAAGCAGTTTCGGTGAACGTGGTCGTGGTCGATGAAGAGCAAGCGAAGGGCGAAGAGCACAGCGCTCTCTCCTTCGAGAACATCGCATCAGCGGCGCAAGCAGGCGCTCAGGCTGGGAGCGCCTTCGATGAAGAATCGTTCGGCACGCAGGCATTCGCTACCTTCATGGAAGCGCTCGGTGAAGGCGACGACGCACTCTTTGATATCACCTATGTGTCATCGCCTGAAGAAGCTGCCGCGCTCGTGCGCGAGAGCTTGGGAACCGATGACGAATACGCAGGCTATGTGCAGTATGTCGATGGTGAGGTGCGAACCGTGCTCGCAAAAGCCACCAGCGCTGCCGAAGCGTATGAGGTGGAGCCTTCTATCCTCATGATGATCATGGATCGCTATGTGGCCGAAGAGGCGCTGATCAAGGAGACTCTGCAGAAGAATCCAGCAGCGCTCGCTAACCCTGGATTCATCGAGACGCTCATGGCTCCTGTTGAAGCTACTGTGCGCGCAAGCGTCACCGATAATGCCCCGCGTGAATCGCTGCGCTACTACTTCGCCCTCTTCGGCATGGCGGCGTTCTTCGGTGCCAGCATCGGGCTCATCGGGTTTCAGCAGATCCGCGCGAATGCATCTGCCCTTGCGGCGCGTCGTTCGCTCGGTGCGCTTTCGCATGGCAAGACCGCTTTCGTCACGCTGCTTGCGAGCTGGCTGCTCTCGTTTGCGAGCCTGCTCGTGCTCTTTGCGTTCCTCGTGGTGATCGGCAACGTTGACTTCGGGGATCGGGTGGGCATCTGCATCCTCATCTGCCTCGTTGCCTCGCTCTGTGCCACGGCGCTCGGATGTGCGCTCGCTGCTATTCCGAAAGTGCCCGACCAGGCGAAAGGCGGCATCGTGGCAGGGCTCGTGTGCGTAGCTTCCCTCTTCGCGGGGCTCTATGGCACCTTCGCGATGGACTTCGCCGATGCCGTATCGCAAGCTGCTCCTTGGCTGGATATGATCAACCCGATCGTGCAAGTATGCCAAGCATTCTATGCAACCATGTATTACGACACCTATGCGCAAACGTTCGGGCATCTTGCGATCCTGCTCGTGATGGCGCTCATCTTCTTCGCGCTCTCCGCTCGTTCGCTGAGGAGGAAACGCTATGCAAGTCTTTAAGTGTGCCATGCGCATCATGCGCGCATCATTCGCCTTTCCCCTTATCTATGTGGTTGGCTTGAGCTTCATGAGCGTTGTGCTCGCTTTTTCTGCTGTTCCACTCGACGACAGGCAAAGCGATGAGTTCGAGCGTGCTGAATATGCCTATTCGATCATCGACCGCGACAACAGCACCATCTCGCATTCGCTTGCCGAAGCGCTTGCGGAAGGTGGGGAAGCGATCGAGGTAGCGGACACGCGCGTTGCTATTCAGGATGCGGTCGCGAAGGGCCACGTGGATTACTTGCTCATCATCCCTGAGGGCTACGAAGAGCGTTTCCTCGCAGCAAAGAATGCCGACGAGGTCCCTGAAATGGAAGCGATAATCAGCTACTCTTCTCTTTCAGGAGCGTACGTGGATGAGGTCGTGAACGAATACACCTCGCTGCTTCACACGCTGGCGCTTTCCGAAGGAACGAGCGATGTTGGCGCCCTTACGCAAGACGCGCTCGCGTTCGCATCGAAGCAGGCCCAGGGCACGGTGCTTGAGGGTGAACAGTCCGATACGCCCCTTGACCAGCTCATCTTCTACCTTACGTGGAGCATGTATCCGCTCTTCACCGGTATCACCGTATGCATCGGTGTGCTGCTCTACCGCATCGGACGCAGCGATGTGCGCAAGCGCAATCTCTCCTCTCCGCTGCCGCTTCGATCGCTCAATGCGCAACTGGTGCTCAGCTGCCTCGCCATTGCGCTTGCTTCGGTCGCGTGGGTGCTCGTGCTCGGTGCGCTCTTCTTCTCCGAAGGAGTTGCGCAGCTCGGGGCAGGTGGCATGGCGGCGATCGCGCTCGTGATGCTCGTCTTCTCACTCATTCCTGCATCCATCGGATTCATGCTCGGCATGCTCGGCGCCAATACCGCGGTGGCGAATTCGGTAGGGAACATCGTCGGTCTTGCGATATCGTTCTTCGGTGGTGCATGGTTCTCGATCAACCTTATGGAACCGGTGGTACGCGATATCGCCCATTGGTTACCAGGTCTTTGGTATACGCAGGCATGTCAGGCGGTTGCCGATCTTTACACGGGTGCGGCAGGCGCGCAAGCAAGCGTGCTCTTCATCGCGCTCGGCGTGATGGCGCTTTTCGCCCTTGCTTTCTTCTGTGTGGGACTTGTTGCGGCGAAGAAGCGCACGCAAACCGCTGAAGCAGGGGGCAACCGCGGCGCTGAAGCGGTGCTTTAGTTCGCCAGTAAACCTGCGGCCTGTCAACGATCATGAACTCCGAACATCTGAGTGAAAAGCCGAGTGAGACGAACAGTAGGTAGCAGAAGAAACGGCGGAGCGGCAAGACGGCAGAGAAGAACAAGCTCGGATCCTGTTTGGCTTCTACCTTCGAATCCAGCTCTGTCTCTGTGCGATCATGCGCAGATTGGCTAGCTTGCGGCTTCGGTGTTCTTGTGCGAGGTCAGGCTTTTCTTGCTGTATCCGTAGCGATTACGCAGCGCGATCATGAAAGTGACGGCTATGATAGCGGCGCACAGCTCAGCGATCGATACTGAAAGCCAAATACCATCGATTCCCCAGATGAGCGGCAGGATCAGCACTGCACCGCATTCGAATACGAGTGTACGGAGGAATGCGATCAAGGCAGAGATAAGTCCATTGTTCAGCGAGGTGAAGAACGCCGAGCCGTAGATCGGGATGCCCATCAGGAGGAACGCCAACGCATAGAGGCGATACGCTTGCACGGTGAAATCCAAGAGTTCAGGATCGTAGCTCACGAAGATGTAAGACAGCGCTGGTGCGAGCGCTTCGGCAGCGGCGAACATCACGATCGAAAACACTCCGATGATCTTCAAGCTCTTCATCATGATGTTGCGCATCTCGCGCTTGTTGCCAGCGCCGTATTGGTAGCTCATCAGCGGCGATGAGCCCATCGCGTAACCCATCAGGATCGCAGCGAAGATCATGGCGGTATAGCCGATCACGCTGTAGGCGGCCACCCCGTTCTCACCGATATAGCGCAACAGCTGGAAGTTGTAGAGGGTGGCGACCAGACTGGTGGCGATGTTCGAGACCAACTCTGATGAGCCGTTCAGGCATGCCTTTCCCAAAGGCCGCCATTCGAGCTTCGTGCGCACGAAGCGCAGATGACTTTCGTTCTTCCGTGCGAAATAGATAAGCGGTATCACGCCACCAACTATCTGACCGAGTGCAGTGGCGGCTGCTGCTCCTGCTACCGACCAGCCGAATATGCAGATGAAGAGCCAGTCGAACACGACATTCGTCAGTCCTGCGATAACGGTTACCGCGAATCCGAGCGAAGGCTTGCCTGCGGTCGAGAAGAGAATCTGGAAAGCGAATTGGAGCGCAAAGAAGGGTAGCACGGCCATGATCCACCGGCCATAGATGAGCGTTTGTTCGAGCAAGTCTCCGCTTGCGCCCAGCGCTATGATCAGCGGTTCCATGATGATCTGGCCGACCACGCCAAGCACGGTGCTCAAGATGACCGCGAAGATGACGCACATGGTAAAGTAGCGATTCGCTCGTTCATCATCGCCTTCGCCGCGCGTTTTTGCAACGAGCGCGCTTCCGCCCGTCCCCATCATAAGACCGACCGCTGCGAAGATCATGATGACTGGCCAGATCAGGTTAACCGCAGCAAGTGCGGTTTTCCCGATGAAATTCGAGACGAAAAGCCCGTCTACAACGGTATAGAGCGAGGGGAAGACCATCATCGCCATGGTGGGCAAGGTGAATTTGAGGAGGCTTTTTACCGTGAAATGGTTTTCGAGGAATTTTGCCATAGAGCGTCCTGATTCTTGTTCGTAAGGTGGTCGACGTGAGGTTGCTCAGTCGTCGTTTCTGGTTTTGGCTGATAACGTTGTTTACTCGTCCTGTGGGCGGTTCGCATTGTTGTCGAGCGCATCGAATTCTTTGCGGAGCGCTTCAAGATAATGCTCGACGAAGCGGGGAAGAGCAGCTTGTTCTTCTTCGGAAAGGCTTGCAACTGCTCGCACTTCCGCTTCGAATACCGGCTCGACAAAGCTGCGGGCACACTCCCAACCAGCTTCAGTGAGATAGACCTGAACGAAGCGGCTATTTTGACGCTCGGTTCGCAGGAGCCCTTCTTCTTCTAAGCGCTTCACGCTTGATGAGAGCGTTTGCTTCGAGAGGAAGCTCGTCTTGCAAAGCTGTGAAAGACGTTGTCCATCTTCGATGTAGAGCGCATACAGGATGTCGAAAGCGCTGTCGGATAAGCTGCGTTTTTTTGCGATGTTGTGATAGATCACGTTCGCCTCTTCGTAGAACGTATTGATCGCGAATACCGCTTTGGTAGTGAGGTTCGATGCTTGAGAGACACTAGATGGCTGCATAGGACACCTTTCAAGGTATGAGTACGATTTCGTACTATAAAGTATGAAATCGTACTTGTCAATCAGCCCACAATTCCACCTTCACAATTTCACGATTTCTTACATCCTGGTAAAGATATGTTGGAGAATTTGAAAGAGCGCATGATCGCATTGCGCGAGCGGCGCAAGTAGTGCGATTATTTAATCATGATGAAGGATCGTCGAACAACAGACCGCCCGCAACACGCCCCGCAGCCACGCCTGCAAGAAGCCCCGCGACAGCGCAAGGAACCGCGCATGCACAAGCAGAATTTCATCGCGCGCTTGGTGAACCAGTGGTTCGATCGCGTGATGGGAGCGCTCTCCGAAGGCTCGCTTTCTGACCAAGAAGAGGAATACGCCGCCCATCGCACCACGCGCGATTTCATCTGGAATACGGTTGGCGTGGGCGCGTGGGGCATGGTCTTCCCGATCCTCACCATCATCGCCACGCAGCTGGTCGGTGCCGAGCAGGCAGGCATGTTCTCGATGGCTTTCGTTACCGGCACGCTGCTCATGATCCTGGCGAATTTCGGTGTGCGCACCTATCAGGTCTCGGATGTGAACGAGAAGCACACGTTCATGGATTACCAGATCAACCGTTGGATCACCTGCGTGGTCATGGTGGCAGTCGGGGCGATCTATTGCCAGATCCGTGGCTACGATAACACTATGTTCTATATCTCGATCGGCGTGTATCTCTACCGTATGGTCGACGGACTGGCAGATGTGTACGAAGGCCGTCTCCAGCAGGTCGATAAGCTCTACCTGGCAGGTATTTCACAGGCCATTCGCTCGGTAGCGGCACTCGTTGTGTTCTCGATTCTGCTGCTCATCACACGCAACATGATCGTCGCCTGTATCGGCATGGCTATCGCTGCGGCGGTAACCTTTGTGGTGGTCACCTTCCCGCTCACGCTCTTGGAGACGCCGAAGGAACGCTCATGGAGCGCAGCCTCGATCGGGCAGCTCTTCAAGAATTGCGCACCGCTCTTCGTGGCGCTCTTCCTCTATGCGGTCATCGATAACATGCCGAAGTTTGTGATGGAAGGCACGCTCTCCTACGATAATCAGCTTTACTTCAATGCGCTCTATTTCCCTGCGCAGGGCATCTTGCTCACCGTGCAGCTGGTCTACAAGCCGCTTCTTGTGCGTATGGCGAACGTGTGGAACGATCCGGCGAAACGCCGTCGCTTCGATCTGATCATCCTTGGCATCTTCGTGCTCATCATCGTGCTCACCGTGGTGAATGTCGGGATCATGGCCTGGATCGGCATTCCTATCATGAGCTTCCTCTATGGCATCGATTTCGAGCAGTTCAGGGGACTGAGCTACATCATGCTGGCAGCTGGTGGCGTGACCGCAGCGATCGATTTTCTCTACCAGACCATCACGATCATGCGTCGCCAGAAAGACGTGACGAAGCTCTACGTCATCACGCTCGGTTTCTCGCTGTTCGTGCCTACGCTGCTCGTCATCTTTACGGGGTTGCCAGGTGCGGTGATCGGATATTTGATCGTGATGACGCTGCTCTTCGTGCTGCTGGTTTGGGAGTACTTGCGCATTCGTTCGAGCTTGAACAGGCAAGATCTCTCAAGCCACACTGAAGTTTCATCTTGCGAGCAAGGGGTAGGCCGAAGGGTCCGGTAACGATGTGCTACCCTGTTTGTGAGTTTCGCTATAGGCAAAACTCACTCATCTGCACCAGCAGAGAGGGCGAGGCACGAAGATGACCCGCTTCCCTGCTCACGAATCAGCTAAGCTGGTTCGCTCGTGCGTCGCTGCTTTGCTCGGGTTTTATTACTGATTAAATTAGTCGGCAAAGAGTCACTTCTTAGCCCCACCCTCTCCACTGATGCAGATGCAGCTAAATGTCCGAATGCTACATAGTGGTTCTGTTGTCTCTCATTTTAGCGATGGAAGAGCTTCTGCATCTCAGAGAAGAGCTGCTTGCGCGTGAGCACGAGCAGCAATACCAAGAGCAATCCCGAAACCACGCCACTCGCGATCGAGAGCGCCGGCTGGCTCACCAGCCCTGTTGCGAGCAGAACGAGGGGCACCATGCCGAGCACGAAATTGAATAGCAGATACTTCGCGTAACCCTGCACGAATCCATTGCGGAACACCGCCACGAGCACGCCGTTGAAGAAAAGCGCAACGAGCGTGAGCGCGGGAACGACATAGGTGGCCAGGCGGCTATCGCCCGTTGCGAGCAGCAACAAGAGCGCGAGCGCCATCACCACGAGGAAGTAGCGCTCGATGATACGGAGAAAGCTGGGGGAGTGCACGACCACGTTGCGGATGAAGATGTAGTTTACGATCACCGCAGCAAAGGAAGCGATCCAAGTTAGGGCTGATGCATGCGTGCGCACACAGAGGAACGCCACGAGCCCGAGCGCGGCGAACGTGAGCGCGATCATAGAGCGCTTTGCAAGCTTCTTGGTGCGCGCGAGCTCGTTTTCGGGGAATATCATGCCCTCAGGCGTTCCTTCGAGCTTGCTTCCACACAGAGGGCAGCGGTCGAGCACGCCCGTAAAATCGATATGACAGGAGGGGCAGTGTCTCATGGCCTTCTCCTTTTGTCGCTTGTGTGCGCGTTCTTCATCGTTTGCTCCCTTGTCTGCGCTCTTCGGCGATGCGGCGGGAGAGCTGTTCGAAGTGAGCTTGGGTGAGTTCGCTATCTACCTGACCAGAAGTCTTGTTCACGCTGATCACCCCTTCGATCCCCAAGTCGGTGAAAACGCGGCAGAAGTTGCGCATCACATCGTGACGCACGTAGACGCTCGAGACCACGATGCTCAGCACATCCTTGAACGTGCAGAAAAGGAAGTTCATTCCGTGGGTCGAAGTTGAGACGTTGATATCGGATACGTAGGGCTCGGTCGCAGGATCGAGCGTGATGCGCCCGATGCTCGATACCGTGGTGGTGACCTCTTGCGCTGCCATCCAGTTCGCGAACATGAGCGCGCCGTCCTTCAAGAAGAGCGGGGCATGCGAGATGAAGGGATTCTTCTCGATCTTGAGCATGCGATTCATGCGTCGCTTGAGCACCTCTGGCTCGGTGCCGGTCTTGAGCTGCGTTTGCACGAGATGTGCGATATCTTCGAGCGAGGCATCCGAACTGCCGGGAGTATAGCTGACGAACGCAAGCCCGAAGAAGTTACGCAGCGTTTCCGATCCGAAGATCGCGCGCAGATCGACCGGGACATCCATGCGGATCGCGCGATCGCGCTTTGCAGGAGGCATCGTGGCGCGGATAGCAACGATGGCCGCTGCGATCACGAGCGATGTCACGCTCACGCCCATATCCTTCGCAGCGCTGTGAACCGCGCTTGCTGAAAGATGGTATTCCATGAACGTGGGTTCAGCGGTGTTCTTCCAACCGAACAAGTGGTAGACCTTCTCCGATTCGGTCGCACCTGCTTTCGAGCGCTCGTAGTTGGTCGTGTAGCTGTCTTCGTTGCGTCGTTCAGGCGTGGATGCTGGCTCGCTCGGAAGGGCTGGCGTGGCATGGTAGCGCTCTTCGACATAGGTATTGAGCAGCGTTTTGAAGAACTCGAGCGTACCGCGCCCATCCGAGATCATGTGCGAGACTTCCAAGTTGATGCGGTGGCGGAAGTAGGTCACGCGCATGAGCACGCTATTGAGATCGGCATGGAGCCCAGCGCAGATCGGCAAGCGTTCAGGTTCTACCTGCGGAACTTCGTCGGCTGGTTCAAGGTAGTGCCAGAACAGTCCGCTGCGTAATTTCACGTTGAAGCCAGGAAAGAGCGCAATACTTCGATCGAGTGCGCGCTGGAGCGCTTCAGGGCTGATGGAGTCCACGAAAGTTGCCGCGAAGCGGAAGACTGTCTGGCCTGCACGCCCTGCTTGGGAAGAATAGTATTTCCCCACGTTGTCTAGTCGGTACCAAGGAGTGCGAGCCATGTGGCATCATCTTCTTGCGGAAGGGGCTGGTGGTCGAGGAAGCTTTCGATGATCTTGTAGGTATCACGCACGAAGCCGAACACGCTCGGATAGAGGAAGTAGCCGTGGATCGCATTGAGCATGCGCACGCATTCGACTTCGTTCCCTTCAAGTTCGAGGCGGGCAGCGTAGGTCTCGCCTTCGTCGCGCAGGGGACAGTATTCTGCGGTTACCACGAGCGTGCGTGGTTGGTGAGAAAGGTCCTCTTCTAATAGCGGAGCGAAATAGGGGTTGAAGAAATCTTCTGGCGAGCTCAGATAGAGATCGACATACCCATTGATGTCTTCACGCGTGAGGATGTAGTCTTCGCCGTTCTCGCGCACTGAATCGAACATGCTCGTGAGCGTGTGATCGTTATAGACGAGCGGATAGAGCAGGATCTGCGTTCGCGGGGTGAATTCTCCCAGCTCACGCGCAAGCAGCGAGACGGAGGCAGCAAGGTTGCCCCCAGCAGAATCACCGAAGAGCACGATATGCTCTGGGTCGACATCATCTAAGAGCTCACGAGCGAAGAGCTGGCGCGCAACTTCGTAGCAATCCACGAGCGCAGCGGGGAACTTATGCTCGGGCGAGCGGCGGTAATCGACCGATACCACGCGTCTATTGAGCTTGAGCGCCATCTTCATGCAGGTATCGGTGTAGAAATCGATATCGCCATTGGCGAATCCTCCACCATGGAAGAAGAGGATCGTGCCCTCGAAGTCTTCGTTCACGTGCAATCCGTTGCGCAGGGAAAAATCGATATCGAGCGGCGTGAACACGCGGATGGGGATCTCTGCGCCTTCGGAGGTTGCAACCACTTTGTCGTCGATGCGGCAGCGGGGGCTTGCGATGGTGAGCCGCGCGCTCGCATCTTCAGCAGCACGCTGGCGCAGGTAGCCATCTTGGATGTTCGGTCGTAGTTTTGTGATAGCCTTTACGGCTGCTTGTGCAATAGGGTTCACTAAGAAATAACCTCGTGCAATTCTTGCATGATGCGTTTGGCCTGGCGTACATCAACCTGACCAGGAGCGGAAGCTGCTTTGAGTGCACAGAAGGTGAGTGAAGAGCCATACATTTCGCCGGTCAAGCGAGAGAGGGAGCCGTCGCGTCCCATGGCCATGGTGAGCAGCGGACCATCATGATGGAGTTTCGATACTTCGTAGGTTGCCTGCAAGAGGCGCAGGGTGTCTTCGGGACAGAGTGCCATGGTGGCAATCTTGGGAATATCTGCGCCGAGGTTATGCATGCGGCACATGAGGTCGACCATCCATTCAGCTGAAGGGGTACCCCTGAAATTGTGGTAAGAGATAACGGTGGCCACCTGATGCTCCTTTGCGAAGGCGACCAGTTCCATGGTGGATTCTTCACCCAACTCGATATCGATGTCGACCATATCGATCGCACCTGCTTCGATGATCGCTTTGTTCAACGTTACATATTCATCGACGGGAAGGGTAGCTTGCCCACCAGCTTCTATGGTTCGCATGGTGAAGAGCAGTGGGTTGTTCGGCGTGGCGGCAGCGATCAGCTTGCTGTTGGCTGCCATCTGTGCTGGATCGTGCAGGTCGGCTGCGAAATCACCGCGCCATTCGAAGGCGTCAACCCCTACTTCGATGCCGGTCTTGATCGTTTCGATGGTTTCATCGACGGTAGGATCCATAAGCGAGATGATGGTCTTCGGGAGACCTTCGCCGATCTTCATACCTTTGATCTCAAGCGCTGTCATAATCGTCTCCTCACTACGTGACCCCTGATGCGAACTAGCTCGAATGAGCTGCCATTCGTTGCTCTCTTTCTTTATACCACGTTGTGGGTTGACAAACTACCCGAGCGTTCGTCATCTTCAGGGAGGCTAGCGGATCAATCGAGCAAGGAATCAAGCACGCCGAAGAGCTTGTCAACTTCGATCGGCTTGGGAAGATGTCCGTCCATACCTGCTTCGAGCGCGCGCTGGCGGTCTTCGTCGAAGGCATCAGCGGTAACGGCAAGGATCGGCACCGAAGCGATCTCCTTATCTGGGAGGGCGCGGATCGTGCGCGCTGCTTCGTAGCCGTTCATGATGGGCATCTGGATATCCATGAGTACGAGATCGAAGGTGCCCGGCTCAGATGAAGATAGCTGTTCAACGGCATCTTTGCCATCGATCGCGGTCGTTATGGTGAAGCCTGCATCACTGAGCAGCTCCACTGCGATCTCACGATTGAGCATGTTGTCATCGACCAAAAGGATGTGATAGTTCTGGGCGCGTTCGGCCCGGAAGAGTGCTGATCGCTCATCCTTCTTCACTGCGGTGGTGTCTTGCGCAGAGACGAGCTTGAAGGTGAAGATGACCGTGAAGGTGGTGCCTACTCCCACTTCGCTCTCGACCTGGATCGTACCACCCATCATGTTAACGAGGTTCTTCACGATGGCCATGCCAAGGCCGCTTCCTTGGATGCCACTGATCGTTTGCGTGCGTTCGCGCTCGAATGGGTCGTAGATCTGCTCAAGGAATTCGGGTGCCATGCCGATGCCGGTATCGGAGACGATCACGCGATAGCAGCCGCTTTCGATGTCGTTCGCGGGCAGTTCCGTGAGGCTCAGCTGCACCGTGCCGCCAGCAGGAGTGAACTTCACTGAATTGCTCAAAAGGTTCATGAGTATCTGGTTGAGCTTCACTTTGTCGCAAAGCACTTCACTGTGGGTGAGCTCCGTGCTGAGATCGAACTCCAGCTGCTTCGATTCGACTTCAGGAGCAAGGATCTCTTCGAGTGCCGCGAAGACTTCGTTCAGGTCGCAAGGACCTTCGTCGAGCGAAAGCTTACCTTGCTCGATGCGGCCCATGTCGAGGACATCGTTGATCAGGTTCAACAGATGATTGCCCGAAGTCTTGATCTTCGAGAGGTATTCCTCCACACGCTCGGGATCGCCGATGTGGCGTGTTGCTAGTTCGGTGAAGCCTACGATCGCGTTCATAGGGGTGCGGATATCGTGGCTCATGTTCGAGAGGAAGGTGCTCTTTGCTTCGTTGGCGCGATTCGCGTATCCGAGCGCTTCTTCAAGGAGCGTTTTCTGTTCGAGCTCTTCGCGGATCTGCTGATCGATATTGCGCAGGCCCACGACGATGAAGTTCTCCTCGCCAGCGCGCACTCCCGTAACGCTGAGCTGGCGATATTGAACCACGTCGTTCACGTTGGCGCGATAGATACGGTCGAAGCGGTTGTGCAAGGAAAGCTCGCGACGAATGTTCTCGGGGGTGAGCAAGGAGCGAACCATCTCTCGGTCTTCAACATCAACGCGCTTGTCGATGTAGGCATTCATCGTTCGGTCGAGTGCGATATCTCCCGCGAAGATGTCATTCAATGCTGCATCAAGGTCTTCTGAGACTTGAAGCGCTTCACCCGTATTGGAGTCGAGCTGGAATGAGCAGACGACCATATAATCGCTGCTGAGCGCTTGGATCAAGCTATGGTGCACGAGCTCTTTCTGTGCCTCGAGGTTCTTTTGCTTGGTGATATCGAGCAAGAAGCGTTGGATATAGCGTTCGCCATCGTTTTCAATGAGCTTCATGTCGCCCATCACGTGAATGAGCGAGCCATCGCTGTGGCGCACGCGATATTGGGTCGAATTGCTGTCACCCACATTGCGTAGCTGATGGATCTGGTCGATCATGCGGTCGCGATCCTCTTCGATCACCGAACGCGCGATCGTGTCGAATCCATCGTCCATCATCTCTTGCTCGGTGGCATACCCTAAGATGTCGAGCGCCTTTTGGTTCACGCCTAAGATGCGCGTGCCATCGACGCTGTGGGTGAGCACGCCGCAGTCGAGCGAACGGAAGATGGTCTCAAGCGCTTGGTTCTTATCGATGAGACTCTGCTCGTAGGCGCGTTCTTGGGTGATGTCGATGCCAACGCCCACCGTTCCCATGACCGTGCCATCGATGTTGTAGAGCGGTGACTTGTAGGTGGTGAGCAAGCGGTCGCCTTCGGAGGTCTGCACGGCTTCTTCAGAAACGCATGTTCTGCCCGATGCCATGACCTCATTCTCCGACTCGATGCAGGCAGGGTCGTCATGTTCTACATCCCAAATGTAGGCATGACCTTGCCCCTGAACTTGTTCTTTGGTCTTGCGCACGGTGGCACAGAAGCTATCGTTCACCTTCTCGTGGATGCCATCGCGCGTTTTGTACCAGATGAGATTCGGAATCGAATCGATGGTGGTGTTGAGGAATTGGTCGGTTTGCCAGAGATCAGCTTGGAGCTTTCGATCGGTTTGCCATTTCTTGAAATGAAAAGCGAGCAGCGCACGCCCTAGCGGTGCTTCCCAGAAATCATGCAGGAGACGCGCCGTTTCACCGAGCTCGGCGAACGTTTCAGCAGGTGCTACCAAGACGATATCGGCATCGCTTTTACGTTGTGCTGCGATGTTGTTCACGAGTTGTGCTGCTTCTGAGCCGCTCGAACGCAGGAGGATGAGGTCGGCTTCGCCGACCATGCCGCTGTCGATGCCCTCGCTCGCATGGACGCTCTGTTGAAAGCTCGGAAGGGGTTCGATGTTCGAGATGAGCGCAACGCTATCCTGCGAAAACCCTATGAGATAGATATGAAGCTTTGCAGTATACATGCACTCTCACCCCTTCACCAACCTGTATATTGTAGCGTTCACTTGCGCTGATAGGGAAACAAATCAGTATAAAAAATGAGCTTGGGGCACATTTTCCCTGCACTCCGAGAGGAATCGGACTATTATTTATGATGACGCAAGATAAGCATTTCATCATATTGACGTATCAGCAGGACAGCGCATGAAAATCCACCGTTCGTACTACAAAGAGCATCTTTTCTTCTTCGGTACCGATGAACAGGCAACCGGAGAAGGAGCGCTCGGGCAGCAGGTCGATGATCTGCTTGCAGCTAATGTGGCGGTCGGTGCGATGTGTGGCTTCTTCGATGAAGCCTATACGCTTTACTTTGCTAGCGAATTCGCACTCAACAACCTCGACTATACGGTCGAAGATTTCGTGGAACTTTCCCAAGGCAGCTTCATGAATGTGGTCTTTCCCGAAGATCGCGCTGTCGTCCAAAAGGCATTGGACGACAGCTCTTTCGATCATTTCGAATTTCGCATGATCGCGAAGGGCAACACGCCCCGTTGGTTCACGGGTAAGTGCACGGTAAATGCGCTCGATGATGGTAGGCGCGTGTGGGTAGCAACTTTCCGTTCGATCCAGGAAGAGCACGCATTCAAGAAAGAGATGCTCTCCAAGCTTTCGCACGACATGTTCACCCCGCTCAATACTATTCTCGGGACTGCGGATCTTATGGCATCGGGCTGCAGCGATGAGAAGACCAAGAACAGCTGCTATCTCATCTATGATGCTGCAACGCGCCTTATGGATATGGTGGGGCGTGCGATGGAGCTTCATGGCGATACTGCTGAAATGCTCCAGAACAACCAACCCTTCAGTTTGCGCGAGCTCGTTTTGGTCACGCGTGATCAGACGGCACGCCGCCTCGATAAACGCCAGCAAAATGTGGAGGTCTCGATCGAGGTCGAGCATCCGAATGTGAAGTCGAATTTCAGCTATCTCAATCGCGCCCTGCGAGCGCTCATCGAAAACGCCTCGACCTTTTCACCTGAAGGAAGCACGATCTTGTTGCGTGCACGTGAGCTCGATTCCTTCAACCAGGGCTTCGGGTTCTACGAGATCTCAGTGAGCGATAAGGGCATCGGCATCGAAGAGAACGATCTTGCCCGTATCTTCGAGCCATTCGTGCGCGTGAAGGATACGCGTCTCGATGATGATATCCCGCATATGGGGCTTGGCCTTTCCACGGCGAAGCAGCTCATCCAATCGCTTGGCGGGAACATCCTCGTCACCAGTGAACTTGGCGCAGGTTCCACGTTCTCGATCCGTGTTCAGCTCGAGATCGATGAAGAGAATGGGGAAACATCGGTCACAGACGCGCTCAAGGGCAAGAACGTGCTCGTGGTCGAAGACAACCAGATCAATCGCGAGATACTATGCGAATACCTTGAGATGGAAGGCGCGAATGTTGTTCCAGCGAAAGATGGTCAGGTTGCTTATGATGAATTCCTTGAGCGCGAGCCAGGGTTCTTCGACATCATCACGATGGATATCCACATGCCCAACATGGATGGCTATGAGGCAACGCGCTGCATCCGCGCGTGCAAGGAAAAGGGTGGCGACTCCGTGAAGATCATCGCCGTAACCTCCGATACGCACAGCGAAGATGTGCGCCGCATCCTTTCGAGCGGTATGGACGCTCATGTTGCGAAGCCCGTGGACATCAAAGCACTGAAGGCCGCGATCCATACGCTCAGCGCTTCGTAGCGCCGAGAAGAGCAGCGCGTCGCCCATCCAAAAGACTCTGCGCTCTTGTGTTTCTGTGTTATTAAGCTTCATTTGTTCTGTTAAAACCCCCTGTGGGAGTGGTATTATTTCCACAGCAAAAACAAGGCGGTGCAAGGATGCCGTCCTCTGTTCTCGGGGGTAGGAAAAAGGAGGCCACATCGTGGCTTGGCATCATTTTTTTGGTCGAGGCGAAGACAAGGTTGCACAGAAAAGCGCAGACCCCACAATGGATTCTTCGGACGAGGTGTCTTCATCAGAGGCATCGACCGTAACCGATGTGGAATCGCACTGGGGCTTTCTCGACCGTTTCCCGGGAGGACTGTTCCGCTATCCAGCCGAAGGAGAAGATACGCTCGATCGTGTGAGCGGCGGACTCATTCGGATGTTTCGCTGCGAGAACGAAGAACAATTCCGCGAACTTACTGGCAATACCTTTTCCGGCATGATCTTCGAAGAGGATCGCGAAGAGGCCCTTGCGAGCATCGAGTCGCAGATCCTTTCGAGCAATGATGACCATCTGCGCTATCGCATCCGTTGCGCCGATGGGGAAGTGCGTTGGGTCGAAGACTGGGGTCAGCTCGTCGAAGATTCGCAGGGCAAGTTATGGTTCTATGTCACGCTCATGGATATCTCTGGCCAGGTGCACGACGAAAAAGAGCTGCATGAAGCGAATGAGAGCTTGCGTCTGGCGAACGAGCGCCTTGAGATCATCACCGCGCTCTCGAATGACGTGCTCTTCGATATCCAATGTGGAACCGGGGAAGCCAACGTCTATGGCGATTTCGTAGGCCGCTTTGGACGCGAACCAGTCCAGGAAGATTTCGTTGTTCGTCGCCGTTGCCACAATCCCTGTACCCTTGACATCACCTCGCATGATCTTTCGCCGCTCTTGAGCCAGATCGGTGAGAATTCGCTCGTGGATTTCGAAACTTCGACCACCAATGAAGACGGCGAGACCATCTGGTATCGCTACCAGTCGGTGGTACTCTACGATGAAGAAGGCAAGCCGGTGCGCCATGTGGGGCGCCTGCTCGATACGAACGAGGCAGCGCAGCGCGAAAGCCAATTTCGTCAGAAGGCGGAGCGCGACGCGCTCACGGGGCTCTATAATCGTTCAGCTGCGATCGATCGCATTGAAACTGCGCTGCGTACCGAAACGCGTCCGTGTACGCTTATCGCGGTCGATGTCGACGATTTCAAGGGTGTCAACGACACATATGGACATCTTGAAGGCGATGCAGTCTTGAAGGAGCTTGCGCGCTTCATGAAGCAGGTCATGCGTAAGGAAGATATCGTTGCGCGCTTTGGCGGCGATGAATTCATCATCTTCGCCCCAGGTCTTGCGCCAGGACCGGCGACCGATCGTGTCCTGAGCCACCTTGCGCGCGGCCCCTTCGCTGCTCAACGCTCGACCGATGTTGCGCCCGAATCGCCCGACGGGCATAAGTTCCGCGCTTCACCTACGCTCAGTATCGGTGCGGTATGTCTTGCTGCTCCTCCCATGCCCTTCGAAGATCTTTACGCCGTTGCAGATAGTACGCTCTACCAGGCGAAGGAAAAGGGCAAAGCGCAATATTTCCTCACTACGATCGGCTAGTCTTTCAGCAAGCGCGCTTAGTGCAGGAAAGCATACGTTTTTGTAAGAATTCGCCAAACCGCTTCACCTCTGCTTGCGGCCTACGTACAATGGTCCTTGACAGTACTGAACGTGGATATGCGAGAATTCCATGGTTTATTTGAACAACGCTAACGATGCATCAGAATCCTCGATCTTCATCGTAGAAGATGATGCTGTGTTGCGCGACGAACTGGCTAACCTGCTCGAGCTCAATGGCTATGAAGTGCATTGTTGCGAAGATTTCGCGCACGCGGCCAAGGAGGTGCTGGCGGGCGATTTCGATTGCGTGATACTCGACCTCACGCTCCCGGGCACCAATGGGCATGCGATCTGTCGCGCTATTCGTGCGAAGAGCGAAGTTCCCATCATCGTGCTCACCTCGGCAACCGATGAATTCCACGAGGTCATGTCGCTCAATCTGGGTGCGAACGACTTCGTGATGAAGCCGTATCGCCCAGCCGCACTGCTCGCGCGATTAGGCGTGCTCGTGGCCCGCGGGGAGCAATCGCAACAAGCTACCATGCTCGAACATCGCGGGCTCACGCTCGATCTCAACACGTGTGCGGTTACCTATCAGGGCAAGGAAAGCCAGCTCACACGTAACGAACAGCGCATCCTCACCCTGCTCATGCGAAATGCCGGCACGATCGTCTCGCGCCAGGAGATCATGTGCGATCTGTGGGAATCCGATGCGTTCATCGACGACAATACGCTCACGGTCAACATCAATCGTTTGCGCAAGAAGCTCGCACAGCTCGATGTGCCCGAAGAATTCCTCCAGACGCGCCGTTCGCTCGGGTATGTGATCGAGTGAACGAGCTTCGTCGTACGCGCTTTTCGCCGAGCGCCTTCATCAGGGGCAAGGCTCTCTTTCTTGCGGGATCGACGCTGTTCATCGTGCTCCTTACGCTCGTTTTGATCGTTTTGGAGGCGTCGACTGGTGGGATCGTCTTCATCGATCTGATCGCGGTCATGGGCGTTGCGGGATACCTCATGCTTCAGTACCTGCGCAGGGCGTCGTTCTGGCATCAGGTCGAAGAAGCAACGACCAATCTTGAACAGGGCGCACACGTTGTCGATCTGGTCGATCCGCCTTCCTTTCTGGAAGGGCGGCTTGCCTATGAGGCTATGCTTGCGATCGTGCAAGCCGACAACCAAGAGATCACCGAACTGAGATCGAACGCGCGCGAAAATGCTGAATATATCGAGCTATGGGTTCACGAAGTGAAGACGCCGCTCTCGGCCGCGAAGCTCATCACCAAACGCATGAGCGGCCCCGATGCGCTTGCCTTGCGGCGCGAGCTTGAGCGCATGGACGATCTGATCTCACAATCGCTCTTCGCTGCGCGCACTGAATCGCTGGTGGCTGACTATCTCATCAGGGAAGTGAACCTCGCAGACATTGCAAAAGAGGTATGCAAATCGCACATGCACTACCTCACTTCGCTCCGAGTCGCGCTCGATTTCCAGATCGACCCCGATACCACGGTATTCGCTGACAAGATGTGGCTCGAATTCATCATCACGCAGATCGTGGTGAACGCTGCTAAGTATGAAGCGCACACTATTTCATTCATTGCCTTTGAAGCACAGCAGGAATCGTCGACCAGCTCGACCGTGCTCGAGATCAAAGATGATGGATGCGGCATTCCCGCCGAAGATGTGCCCCGTGTTTTCGATCGCGGATTCACTGGCGCGGTCGGGCGCGCTCATGGGTCTGCTACGGGCATGGGTCTCTATCTGGTGGCGCGCATGTGTGCCCGCATGGGACTCTCGATCATGCTCGCTTCCGAAGAAGGAGCGGGCACGCGCGTGCAGATAGCTTTCCCGCACGATCGCCGTCGCGCGCTGCTCGAAAAGAACAACCTTACGAAGGCGTAAGGAGCATGTAAGGCAAATCGATGGCAGCGTTTCGCTTGCGCGTGCAAGATGAAAGTGCGGGATCTCTGGGAAGTAGTTCCGAGACATTCGCGGAAGTCGACATTCGCGAAACACCTAACAGCCCCTTCTCGGAGATTCCGCGCAAGAATCTCACGATGAAAGGACGGAAGCAATGTCACCACTGAAGATACTCAAGGGCGCATGCACGGTCGTTGGTGCAGCAGCGCTCAGCGCGACGGTGCTCATGGTCGCGCTCCATACCTTCACCTCCCTTGAATTACCCCACGTAGAAAGGTAACTCCCATGGCAGAAACTATTGCAACTCCACCTGCGACCGTTGTGGGCGCTCATGCGGTGTCATCGCTCCTTTCCGTTCAGCATGCTGAAAAGGTCTTCGGCGCTAAGGGGAATATGACGCATGCGCTCGATGGGGTGAGCCTCAATATCGCCGAGGGCGAATTCGTTTCCATCATGGGTCCTTCGGGATCGGGCAAGACCACGCTGCTCAACTGCATCTCCACGATCGATCGTTTGACCAATGGGCGCATCTTGATCAAGGGGCGCGACATCACGAAGCTGAGCACGCGTGCGCTTGCGAAGTTCCGCCGCGACGAACTGGGCTTCATCTTCCAGGATTCGAATTTGCTCGACACCCTTACTGCCTATGAGAACATTGCGCTTGCGCTCACGATCAAGGGCGTTCCGTCTTCACAGATTCCGGCGCGCATCAACGATATTGCACGTAAACTCGGCGTTGATGCGCAGCTGAACAAGTACCCTAACCAGATGTCGGGCGGTCAGTGCCAGCGTATCGCGGCTGCGCGCGCTATCGTGTGCGACCCGTCGCTCATCTTGGCCGACGAGCCTACTGGTGCGCTCGATTCGCATAATGCCACGGTCATGCTCGAGACGCTCGAGGGTATGAATAAGAACTTCGGCGCCACCATCCTCATGGTCACGCATGATGCCTATGCGGCCTCCTTCACTTCACGCGTGCTCTTCCTCTCCGACGGACGCATCTTCAACGAGGTGCGCAGGGGAGATCTTTCACGTGAGGAATACTTCGGACGCATCATGGAGGTCGTGACCTTCCTAGGAGGGGAGGCGCGCCATGTTGGTTAAAGTCGCTCTGCGTAATATTCGCCGGTCGGTGAAGGATTACGCGATCTATTTCGTAACGCTGCTCATGGCGGTAACGCTCTTCTATGCGTTCAACTCCATTTCAGAGCAGCACGTCATGACCGAGATCAATGAATCCTCTCACATGGATGTGTCCACATTTGTGAACGAGATGGTCTCGCTCTTCTCCTACATCATCGCCTTCGTGCTGGCGTTCTTGGTCATCTATGCTAACTCGCTCTTGATCAGGCGACGCAAGCGCGAATTCGGCATGTATTTCATGTTGGGCATGAAACCGATCCAAGTCTCGCGCATCATCGTCTATGAGACGGTGCTGGTGGGAGTGATATCGCTTGCGCTCGGTCTGGGCTTGGGCATTGTGGTCTCGCAGCTGCTTTCGTTCGCTACCGCGGCCATCTTTGGGATCGCTATGCCCGATTACCAATTCAGCTTCTCGATGGACGCTTTCATCATGACGCTCGTATGCTTCTGCGTGATCTTTCTCGTAGTGGCGGTGTTCAATGTGTTCTCGATCCGCCGCTGCAAGCTGATCGACCTGATGAATGCCGATTCGAAGAGCGAAAAGGTTGTGATTCGCAATCCTTGGCTGTGTCTCGTGCTCTTCATCGTTTCTCTGGGAGTGCTTGCGGCGGCCTATTGGCAGCTTCAGATCAACGGCATGACCATGCTGATGGATGATAACTTCAAAGCCGCTACGATCCTGATGCTCGTGGGCACATTCTTGTTCTTCTTCTCGCTTGCGGGCTTCATCATCGCGGTGGTCACGCGCATGCGTGGCTTCTACTTGAAGAAGCTGCGCCCCTTCACCGCCCGTCAGGTCGCTTCTAAGGTGAATACCTCGTTCGTTTCGATGGGCGTGGTTTCGGTGCTGCTCTTCCTTGCGATCACCACGTTCGCAACGGGTATGGGTCTGGTGCAGATGTTCGTGGGCGATGTTGAGGAAGCGAACCCTTATGATGCTTCCGTTGCGGTACGACCGGTCGAGAACAATCCGATGCTATCGAAGGCCGAAGCTAAGGATATGGTGAATATCCCGATCGAGGATGTTGAGTCCTACTTGCAGACCCACATAAAAGGCTGGGATCAACTGGTGAGTGAATCAGGTGAGATCGTCATCTATGCTCTTCCTTCGTTGACGTACAACGATATCCTTGATTCAACAGGCGTTACGATCGAGAGTGCAACTGCGGTGAACAGCAAGGTGGACGTGATCGGCATTTCCGATTTTAACCGCGCTCTCGGACTTCAGAATAAGCCCGCGATCGATCTTGACGATGGTCATTATCTGGTGACCAATAATGTTGATGTTACTGAAGAGCTTGCAAAGGCGATGGTGGATCAGGGCTATCTGCTCGATACGGGCAGCGAGACATTGATCCCAGAGGCCGAAGTGGTCGATGTCCAGCCAAACAATATGTCGATGCTCTCGAATGCGTTGTTCCTTGTTGTTCCCGATAGCGTGGTCGACAAGCTCGACCCAGGCACGGGTATTTCGAGTTCTTTCATCAATCTCAAGTATCGAGATGGGTCGAATGCTGAAGAGGTGCTTCCTCAACTCATCGAAGAAGCGAACGTTGCGCAGGTCAACAGCACGTATACGCGTGAAGAGATGATCGGACAGATGCAGGGCATGAAGCTTGCCATCACCTATCTGGCGCTCTATATCGGCCTGGTCATGCTCTTGGCGGTTGCGGCGGTGCTTGCGATCCAGCTGATCTCGCTCACGATAGATTCGCTCAAACGCTATCGTACGCTCTCGCGCCTTGGTTGCGATACGCGCATGATCTCGCGCTCGCTTTTTGCGCAGATCACGATCTATTTCTTATTGCCGCTGCTGGTTGGAGTGTGTCATAGCGCTTGGACGATCAGCATTCTCTCAAAGACGCTCTTCAATGCGTTCCATGTCGATCTCTTGCCAACCATCCTCATGTCTGCCGGCCTGGTCGTGGTGATCTATGGTGGCTATCTGCTCATCACCTATTTCGTTTCCCGTTCGATGGTGGTGCAAGGTGTTCGCGAACGCGCGTAGTGCAAGCTTGGAGAGCTAAGTCGCTTGTGGGGGTTTCCCGCGACGAGCTCTCTTGTTCAAGAAAGCTTGGGCGCTCGAGATGCGATCGAAGGGTTTTCCCCGGCTAGCTACCAGCAAACGCCCGCGTCTTGATGGATACGGGCGTTTCGTTTTCGCTTCTTCGCTCTGTTGGCCTCTTTTACAGACCATGCTGCACCTTGGCGCAGCGATAAGGTCAGGCGAGTTACTGTTGGCTGTCAGCTATTTTGGCAGCAGGGCTTCTTTGGTGTAGAGCGCTTCGTAGGAGACGCCTTCGCTTGAGAGCGTGCTCTTGAAAAGGGTCACCCGCCAAGCTCGTGCGGGATCTGGGAATGAGAACGGAGGGAGCGCTCCTTTTGGCAACTTGGCGCGTCGCGCTATCGTTGCGTGGGCGCGGAAGGGCTTATGGTCGCAGACAATGCCGTAGTCGTAGAGGCTTTCGCGGATGTGAGCAGCAAGCGCGCTGAGTTCGGGGTTCTCTGCGAACCCGAGCCAAAGCGTCGCGTCTTCGCTTCGCCCGAATTTGCCGAGCTGATCGGGCTTGAGCAAGATGCCATCAAGGTTTTTCGTAGCTTCGTCGATGGCATCGATCGCGAGCGGAATGCTCATCTTGAGCGTTTCCCCGATGAACGCCAGCGTGATGTGGTAGTTCTCGGGAGGAATGAAGCGCCCTTGAATACACTCGCGCAGTTGGCGGGACATGATGGCCATGTCATCTCTTAGCACGGGTGGTATTTCAAGGGCGATGAAGAGTCTCATGAGGGTATTCTACCTGAACTAAGAACTGGAATTGACCAGGAAAAAGGGTGTAAAGGGAGTGTCATGCATTCTGCGTTGCGCCCGGCTTGCGCAAGAGAAGACCTACAGCCTAATCAGCGTTTGCAGCAACGAACTTTTCAACGGCTGCTGGGGAAGGGTTGTTCAGCAAGCCGCCGCGCTTCACGGTCGCACCGGGGCAGATCGCAGCCATGCGCGCGGGTGCTTCACCGAGTCCGCTTCCGCCCGAGGTGGCGAAGGGGATGATCGTCCTTCCTGTGAAATCGTACGACTCCAGGAAGGTGTCGATGATGCGTGGTTCGATGTACCACCACACGGGGAATCCAACGAACACGGTGTCGTATGCTTCTAGGCTGCTGATCGTTTGCGCGATAGCGGGGCGAGCAGCGTTGTCGTTCATCTCGAGCGACGATCTGCTTGAGCTGTTATTCCAGTTCAAGTCAGCTGCCGTGTAGGGTTCGGCGGCTTCGATCTCGAAGAGATCGGCGCCCGTTGCTTCGGCGAGCGCTTGTGCTGCGCGCTCGGTCGTTCCAGTTGCAGAGAAATATGCTACGAGTGCTTTCATGAGTGTTCTTCTCCTTTGCTCATTCGCGGGTCACTATTTCTGTTCCGTGGGATCGATGGTCTATCCCTGTTTAGATGTCGAGCTCATCGAAGCATGCTCCTTAATGTTCATACGTGAAGCATTATCTTCTTGGATGCCTAAGAGTGGCACATTCCGTGGATGAAGCCCGCTCGATTCATGTTTGTTAGATGACACTATGTCTTTTATTGTACGGGTTTTAGCAACGCTGTCCATACGCTATTTTGGTTGGACTTCGAGCGGCTAAGGACGAAACGCAAGAGGGGAAACGAGTATCATAGAAGCTGTGAAGCTGCTGTCAGGTGTTTTGCTTTTGTAAAGGAGCGTATCTGGCAGTGGCATAGTTCAAGATATGTCTGCGGGTAACGAAGGGGAACCATGGCGAAGAAGGTGCTGAAAATAGTTGGGGGAGTGCTCGGTGCGCTCGTGTTGGTCGCTGTTATCTACGTTGTCTACGTGATGGCAAGCTACTATCGTCTGGACGATTCTCTTTCGCTTGAAACTGCTTCACCCGAAGAAGGCCAGGTCGAAAGTGCGATCGAGCTGGACGCTGACAGCCAAGGGCCCGCTCAGGAATTCACGATCGTGAGCGCGAACCTTGGGTTCGGCGCGTATGGTCCCGATTTCGACTTTTTCATGGATGGCGGCAGTGGTTCGGTGGCATCGAGCGCGCAATACGTGAGCGATAACATCAATGGATCGGCTGGTGCGATCAAGGGCCTCGATCCTGATATCGTGCTCTTCCAGGAAGTGGACATCGACGGCACGCGCAGCCATGGCGTGGATGAGTACGCGCTCTTGCGCAACGATTTCCCCACGCTGTGTTCGGTATTCGCGCAAAACTACGACTCGCCCTATCTTGCTTGGCCGCTCTATGCGCCGCATGGGAAGAACAAGGCAGGAATGGCGACCTTCTCGCGCTATCAGATCGAGAGCACGTTGCGTCGCAGCCTTCCTATTTCGGAGAGCTTCAGCAAGTTCCTCGATCTTGATCGTTGCTATACAATCTCGCGCATTACGGTTTCCGATGGCAAAGAGCTGGTAGTCTTCAACGTCCACCTGTCTGCATACGGTGCGGATGCGGACGTGCTTGAAGGCCAGCGCGCAATGCTGTTCGCGGATATGCAGCGCGAATACGAGGCAGGGAATTACGTGATCGCGGGTGGCGATTTCAATCACGATATGATCGGCGTTTCGAATGAGGTCTATGGCAACGTGACCGATACGGAAGCCAGCTGGGCGAAGCCGTTCGACTTCGCAAGCGTGCCAGAGGGGTTTGTGGTTGCAGCGAAGAGCGAGTTTGATGCAGGGACGTTCGATTCGGCAGCCACCTGCCGCGATGCAGGACGGCCGTATGATGGCACGAACGATCGCTGGGTCATGGATGCGTTCATCTATTCCGATAATGTCACTTGCATCGAGCAGCGCACGCTCGATCTGGATTTCGCGTTCTCGGATCATAACCCGGTCTACTTGCGTTTTTCGCTTGGGCAGTAGCGTTCCTTGTTCAGCAAATTTGAAGCGGTGCTTGCAGCTGTGCGCTTGAGGCGTGCATTCGGCGGCGTGGGTCGCTAGCAGCTAGGCAGACGCAAGCGAGTCCAACAACCCTTCGATCAGCTCGTTCACCGCAGCGGGATTATCGCAGTTGGAATTGTGCCCCGCGTTCTCGATCCAATGAACGGGCGTTCCTTCTTGCGCTTCCCATGCGCGGTTGTAGCGCTTGGCAGAACCCGCACGATCCTCTTCGCCGCAGATCAGCAGGTAGGGGCAATCGATCTGGTAGGGGCGATCGGCTGACACGGCATCTGCCAGTACGCGAAACCCATAAGCAGCCAGCTCACAGTACTCGCGCTTCTGATAGTCGAGCATCATCGTTTCCATGAGCGTACTGCCATAGGGCGTTGTGGTATTGCCAGCCGATCCTAAACGAACGAGCGTCTTCCAGGGAAACGAGAGATACATGAGCTTCGTGTGACGGAGCGCAGCAAGCTCCCACCAGGTGTAATAGCGCCGTTGAAGAGAGCACGAATCGATGGAGACGAATCCAGCTGCTTCGCCTGGGAAGAGCTCCATGAAGACTTGCGCCGTGTAGCCGCCCATCGATTGGCCGACCAGGATCGGATGTGCGATGCCTTCGGCGGCGAAGATCTCGTGCAGCCAGCGGGCAAGATCATCCATCGTCCACGTGAGCGCGAACGGGCGCGATTCCCCGTGTGAAGGTGGGTCCCAAACGAACAGGCGAGCCTTGTCGATGAAGTGCTCGACCTGCTTCTCGAAGAGGCGATGGTCGGCGGTAAGACCAGGCAGGAAGACGAGCCAGGGCTGGTTGGCTTGCGAATCGTTACCGACATGCGGGGTCACCCAATAGGAGATCGATCCTTCGGGGGTGGCGAATTCTTTATGCTCCAACTGGTCGAATATCATGAGTTCAGCCGATCCTGCCGATACTATTTCTGGCAAAACGTATCTGTTCATCTTTCAAGATAGTGCTTGCAATGCCATAGGTACAGTGTAGCTTTCAGAGCCTTGCTATTAGTTTGCCTTTAACCCTTTTCGCGAAGATGCTACAATCGACTCACTATTCTGGCGGAGCCTTTGGCAAGCGACGCCCCGAGAAAGGCTAGGTGCATGAAGAACTAACGATGCCGCAAAGGCAACCCACTATTCCGTATCCATCCGGTCGCTCGGGTGCCGCATCGTTATGTGATCCTGCACGTTTTGATTCTCGTTTACCTCGTTTGCATAGGTCTCTTCTTCGCAGATAGATTCCCTCGATCCCACCCGCGTGACCTCCAAGTTTTGGAGGCTGCCATGCAATTGAATCTTTCAAATATCTCCTACACCTACGAAGGTGCTGCGTCGCCTACGCTCGATCGCGTGAGCGTTACGTTTCCGCAGGGCTGGACGGGCATCATCGGCGACAACGGCTGTGGTAAGAGCACGCTCGCTCGCGTTGCAACCGGGCTGATCGTGCCTGATGAGGGGTCGGTCGCACCGACGCTGTTCGCTGCATATTGCCCACAAGACACCTCGATCGTACCCGCCGAGCTTAGCGATTTTGCAACCGATTGGGGAAGCGAGGCGTTGCAGATCCGCGATGCGCTCGGCATCGAAGATGCGTGGTTATGGGATTATGAGCGCCTTTCGGGCGGCCAGAAGAAGCGTGCTCAGATCGCTTGCGCGCTCTGGCAGCGTCCCGATGTGCTCGTGCTCGATGAGCCGACGAACGACCTTGATGCGCAAACCCGCGAATGTGTATTGCAAAGCTTGCAGGCGTTCAAGGGAATCGGCCTTCTGATCTCGCACGATCGTGCGTTGTTGGATGCGCTAGTCGATCAGTGCGCTGTGTTCGAAGGAAGGCATGTGGTGATGCGTCCAGGCGGATATTCGAAGGTTGCTGAGCAGATGCGCGGAGAGCGCGCGACTCGCGTGCGGCAACATGAGAATGCGCGCCGGGAAGAGCGACGGTTGAAAGCCGAGGTGCAGCGGCGAAACGAAGAGGCTGTGCGTTCGAGCTCTCGACTGAGTGCGAGGCACTTGGACAAGCATGATAGCGACGGACGCGAGCGCCTGGGGCGCGCAAGGGTCTCGTCCAAGGATTCGGTGGCAGGCAGGGCGGCGGGCGCGATGGCGAGCCGCAGCGAACGTGCTTCGCAGGTGGTCGCAGAGACCCGGGTGGGTAAGCGCTATGATGCAGCGATTCAGCTGCCTGGGTATGCCGTGCGCTCGAAATTCGCGCTGCATGTGCCTGAGGGTGACTTGCGCGCAGGCGAATTGATGCTTTATACACCTGAGCTTTGGGTGGGGCCGAGTGACCATGTGGGCGTGTCGGGACGAAACGGCGTGGGAAAGACCGCGCTCTTGCGCTATGCGCGGAAGCTTGTTCCTGATCAGGTAGAGTACGCGTTTATCCCGCAAGAAGTTGATGCGCGTGTGCGGCAGGCTGCGCTGGAGCGGTTGCATGCGTTTGATGATGCGGATAAGGGACGGGTGCTTTCTTTGGTCGCAGGGTTGAATAGCGATCCTGATGCATTGCGAGAAGGGCTGAACATCAGCCCAGGAGAACTGAAGAAGCTGCTCATCGCCGAGCAGTTGTTGCGAGAACCGAATTTGCTCATCCTCGATGAGCCGACGAACCATCTTGATGTGAGTTCGATCGAAGCGCTCGAGCGGGCGCTCGCAGCGTTCCCTGGCGCGGTCATCCTCGTGACACATGATGAGCAGCTCTTGCGTGCCGTCTCAACCGTTCGCTGGCACATCGACCGAACCGGAAACGAATCCACCCTCCATGTGCGATAAGGCAGTTGTCTCAAATTTTGTTGTGTCCCAAAAAGAGGACAGGCTCTCCATCGCTCTTTCTCTAGTATTCAAGTTGTCAGATTGAAGCCGAGAGAAAGAAGATGATCATGTTTTTACCATCGCGGCAGCTCTATAGCTTTCACGTTCGTGGGTTCCAATATTGGGACGGTGCGCTCGTTGTCGACAAGTTGAAAGTAGGCAACAAGCTCAAACTGCGTATTGAACCAGAGAACCCATATGATCCTCATGCGGTTGCAGTCTATCGTGGCTCATCAAAGCTTGGTTATGTTCCTGCCGATATGAATGAAGCGCTTTCTACGATGCTCTTTTATGGTCATAAAAAAGTGTTCGAAGCGCGTGTGATGCAAGTGGATCCTGAAGCAGATCCATGGAAACAAGTTCGAATGGGAATCTTTGTCGTCGATAACCGCGGCTAGTTGTCGTCGGGTGTCTTGTTGAGTGAGATCGAAGCTCGGTTTGGAGGGATAATGATGGTTGAAGTGAACGCGAACGAACGTGAGTTGGTCATGCGAGAGTTCGAGCAGATCAAGTTCGATGTGCAGGATTGGGCACACTTGGAGAAGTGTGCCCATTTCGAGCTCATTCAAGAAAAGGGCGATCGAATCAGCGTTCATGTTTACAATGCCTCGCGGCATATCAACGTGGTCAAGACGCTCACATTGCAACAATCTGCATCCTTGCGTCAGTGTTTTCTTGCGGCCGAAACCGATTCTTGGACGGATCCATTCCTGCATGAGCATCTTCTGCTTGATAGATATTCGTGGACGTTGGGCGTTTACGCAGGCGAACGCTACTACATGTGCTTCGGTTGCAACACCATACCCTCATTGCTCAAGGATCTTCTGACCAAGATCGAAGAGTTCGGCCTGCCGTCATTGCTCAACGATGATGGACACCCTTATTTCTGTCTAGATAAATGCGTCTAAATTACGGTTCAGATATCAATGGAACAACTATATGATAAGAACCCTGGCAAGCATCAAAGAATTCTTTCCGAAGGCATTGCGGCTTTTCAACAAGATGATCGCTGCATAGAATTCATTGGACTATTAAAGGTGCGTTATCAAGCGGCTTGGAGAGCTAGTCGCTAATTTGTAGCGACCAACAAGGATTTATTCAGCTCATCGGCGAGAATAGGAAGCAATTCTTCGAAAGTTTCGTCGATCGTCTTCTTCTTGAGCTGACATTCCCAGATGACATGTACTTTCCAGCCTGCCTCTTCAAGTTCGTGAATCTTTCGCTCGTCGCGTTCTTTATTAAGATCGAACTTCACCGTCCAATATTCGACGTTGCTCTTTGGCATGGGAAGATTGCAATGCGGGCATCGATGCCAGAAACAGCCATTGATGAAGAGTGCTACCTTCTTCCCGGGCCACGCGATATCAGGACTGCCAGGAGCCTTCCAATGCAGCCGGTATCCGGTTAGACCTGCCTCGCGAAGTCGTTTGCGAACGAGCAGTTCCGGTTTGGTATTGCTGCGCTTATTGGCCTTCATCACCTTCGTCGTTGTCGATGAAGAAGGCTTTGGTGAACGCGGGACTTTGGGCCTTTTCGTTTCGTTGTTAGATTTCTTTCCCATCACGCCTTGCGATTTCCTTGCCGATTGCATGAGGAATCTGCACGACGAGAGCATTTCCCATGCAGAATGCGCGCTGTCCATCGGTCATTCCAGAATTCGTCCAACCTTTTGGGAAACCTTGAAGCTGGTCGAGCTCATCAGGGACGAGGCGCCTGAATCGACCGTCGATCTCAATGATGTGTTTGAATCTCGACGCTCCCGAACCGCCTTCGCCAGTCAAGATCGTGCGAGAAGGATTTGTGAGTAGGTCAGGGAAAGCCATCGAGCCTTCAGAATAATGATAGGTGAACCCGGTTTGCTTATTCACGCGCTCTTCGCTTTTCGACCCTTTGAGATACTTCCATTTTTCAAGTTTGTCATCTGTAACGTAGAACTCTTCGGGAACTTCACTTGCGGGTACGATCACATCGCCTAAAGTTCCCAGCTCGCCATCATAGTTAGCTTCAGCATCAGCAGTTACAACCTGGCAATCTTGCATGATGCCGTTTTTCAGGAAGGGCGATCTTTTACCACCGATATTGAAGGATTTTGTTGTTTCGTAGGGGTCATTTGGGATTTCGAAGGAATGTATCGTATCGATATCTTTAATAGGCAACGCTTTTGCGAGCACGCCGTCTTGTAGACGCTCTTCGAGCTTCCAGGTTTGTGGCGTTAGTTCGGCATAGATATAAACGCGTTTGCGCCTTTGCGAGGCACCGTATTCAGCGCTATTGACCACGTGCCATTCGACCGAGTACCCAAGATCTGCGAAGCATGAGAGCATGATCGCAAAATCTCGTCCGCGCTGTGATGCGGGGCTTTTCAGAAGACGGTCGACATTTTCAAGGATGACATACTTCGGTTCTTTGAGATGCAAAAGCCTGTAGATATCCCACCAAAGAACGCCCTTTTTCCCGTCAATTCCACCTGATTTCGAGAGAGGCTTTGCAACGGAATAGTCTTGGCATGGGAATCCACCAACGAGCATATCGAAGTCGGGAATATCGATATCCCCATCTTCATATGCATCCAAGACCTTATTGATGTCTTCGTTCACGCATGAGCCTTCGCCAAAGCGAGATTCATAACAGCGCCATGCAAATTGCCTCGCTGTTGTTCCAGGAGGCTCCCACTGGTTTGCCCAGATAGTTTTGAAATTTCCTGCAGGTTCTTTGTAGAAATCAGGATTGGACTCGTTGTCGTAACCTTCGAGTCCAAGGCGAAAACCGCCTACGCCGGCGAAGAGCTCGACCACTTTGATGGTATCCGACACGTTTCTCCAATCGCTACTGTGTTCGAATAGACAATCTAGTTATGAAACTAATTGTATCCGATCTTCTGTGCGAGATCAAGTTTTAAGTCATCTATGCCCCGGCATGAACGATGAGCGGCATTCGATTAATGAGCGGCATTCGATTATCTTGTAGTAATGAATCTCGTTCAAGAGAGTCAGTCGACGTCGTCAAAAGTTATGACTTCGTAAACATAACTGCTATTAAGCCAGAAGCTTTGTTGGGTCATAACGCGTCCGTCGGGAAGCTCATCACCGTCTCGCTCGATATTTCCGATTCTCGTTCCATCTTCTAGCAAATAGGCGCGTTTAGTGGCGTGGGGCCTAACATGTGCGATGCCGCCTCCATCTTGAACGCCTGGGAGATTGTTGGTTATGTTGCCTACGCTGCCGTCACTCTTGATTTCTACGGTAAGTTCGACCCCTTCTTCAATTGTCTGCTTGGTTTTTTCCCAGCATTCACGTAGTGGTCCTTCGATATCTTTGACCGGCATTGACCAAAATCTTGGCTGTGCAAGAACAAGTCGTCCTTCTTCTTTCTGGAAGGGGATGAAAAGGAAACGCGTTTCTTCGAAATAATCATGAAGAGGGGAGTTATCCCACTCTTGGTTGACAATCTCTTTGAATTTGAAGGTGTCAAGGGAGAGCGACTCTCTGATAGAGCCATTTTCTTCTATTCTTACCGTGCGTACTGATATGTTCGCTTTTTCGAATTCTTCTGCTCGTGATCCTCGAACGCCAAGAAGAGCGTAAGTGATCTTGGTCCATTGAGCTTTATTTCCTGTGTATTTCAGGTCGAGCATTGCGCACAGTTCTTTATCTGTTTTGCCGATATGAGGGGAAATCAGCGAAAGAACGTAATCTTCAAAGCTCATTTCGTCGAGGATCATTGAATCCTTAATGATGGAATCTGTCTCTTCGTCTGTGCCCATGATGCGTTCATGAAGGACATAATCCATATACGAACGTTTAAAACAGAAAGCCCGTTTTTTAGCGCGAGTATGCGGAGGGTAGTATTGTTTGACCCACATGCTTGCTTCGTTAGCGCCTTTTGTGCAGGCTCCTAGATATGAAGTGAGGCTTTCTGAAAGGTCTTCTGCCCTTCCTTCCTTTATTATCGAGGCGATCTTGCGATAATCGTCTTCGATGATCTTGAGATCTTCTTTCGAGGGCGTAATGATCTTAGCAAACTTGATGGTTTGCTCGTATTTGTCAATGGTGCGGTCGCGTTCGTAGTAGATAAGCAGAATCTTCTCGCACTTTTGCCAAACATGCGATGAGTAGAGATCGTCAGCGATAGGCTTGTCGAGGGGGATCATGGTGAGAACGAGGCGTTCGCCAACAGAGTAATCCCCATCTTTTTTCATATTCAGAGGAGAAGCTTTCAACTCGACTCCAGCCTCTGGAAAGTCGGCTTCTTGCTCATTATTGGCTTTGTATCCGAAGAAACGCTCTTCGATGAGCGTGCCCATGCCGCCCTTGTAGCCTTTCTTGTTGTATTCTCTCTCGACACCCTCGGGAGCAATGCCCAGATCGATCACTTCTTGGAAGGTCATGCCTTCTAGTTGTTTAGCATATCGCTCGATCGATTCTGGGTTTGTGAAATCGCATTCGTTAAGTTGCATGTTGTCTCCGTAGAAAGTATTCGACCATTCTGTAATTGCCGTTGGCTATTTGAAGGGTATCGTCACCCATTCAATAGATTCTGTTGACGAGGTATCTTTCCTGCGTATTGTGTAAGAATGAAACGCTTTTTTGATCAAGGTCGTTTTTGGAATTAGGAGATTTATAGGCTGCTCTTCCATTTGGCTAGAGAAGAGCATTGTGTAACTACCAAATTTGTCCGTCTTTCGGTTATGCTTTCTCATGTCGGATGATTTGTCGACCAGGTATCGTCTTACATCGTTGAAATCATTGATGCTTTCTTGCTTTTTGAGTTCTTGTATGAGTTCGTTCTGGATATCAACGACTTTGACCATCGCCACATCCATTTTCTTAATATCAGCAATGGTCTTAAGACGCGTATAGCCTTGTTTGCTTTGATTTTTTACCTCAGGAAACCAGCAAAAAACATAAACGTCACTTTGTTTTGCTTCATCAATAAGCCAGCCATCGCAGACGGAGCCGGCTTCGTTTAGGTAGCTAATCTCTTGAGCGAACGTCATAAGCGAGTTTCTTCTGCCTTGTTCGTCCACTTTTTCTCCAGCGGAGTTTATTGCTGCTTTAACTTCAACATTGCATTCTTTCGTAGAGCTCGGAAACATTATGATGTCTGCTCCTGCAAACTGTTTCTCTGGCTCTTCTGAAAAATCAACGAGCTTAGCTTCATCGGCAGCGTATCCAAGCCCCTCTTCGCCAAGAAAGATCGCTTCATAAACGAAATGAACAATGTCGTCTGCGATTTTACTGTCTGTTTTAAAAGTGCTTTGCATGCGGTTAACCTCGCTTTTTTATTTTTAAACAGTTTAATCTAACTATTAAGAAGGCAGCTTGTTTGTTACGCAGTAAAACACAGATAGCGAATATATTAGCAACAGTGTGTCTTTTATATTACAATGAAAGCGATGAAGAGGTTCGTAATGCAATGACGAGGCCGACATGGCGAACGCTTGAGCAGACGATGCGATCGTGAGTGTGCGGATTTGCAAACGCCCGAATCGTCTTAAGCGCATAAATGGACACGAGCTGCCATCAGCATGAAAGCGCGTAACCGGCACGAGCTCTCATCAGCAGATTTTGCTATTCCGAGGAGACAGACATGCTCACGAATGATTTCTTAGGCGACAACATCGCACGGTTGGGGTTCGGGGCCATGCGCCTTCCTATCATCGACGGTGATGCTTCCAACGTCGATCAGGCAACGCTCGATGCCATGGTCGATACGGCCATCAAGGCAGGCGTCAATTATTTCGACACGGCCTATCCCTATCACGGCGGCATGTCCGAGATCGCACTTGGCCGCTCACTTGCGCGTTATCCACGCGATAGCTGCTTCTTCGCCACCAAGTATCCGGGCCACCAGATCGCCGACACCTATGACCCCGCCGCGATCTTCGAAGAGCAGCTGACCAAATGTGGTGTCGAATACTTCGACTTCTATCTGCTCCACAACATCTACGAGGCATCCATCGAAGTCTATCTGGACGAACAGTGGGGCATTGCGGATTACTTCGTCGAACAGAAGAAGAACGGCCGTATTCGTCATCTGGGCTTTTCGTGTCATGGTCGTCCTGAAACGCTCAAGCGTTTCCTTGATTATGGTGCGCGCAAGTACGCAGAGCTCGAGCAGCGCGATCCAGAAACTGCAGCCCTGTTCGCTAGCAACAACATCATGGAATTCGGCCAGATCCAGCTGAACTATCTCGACTGGACTCTGCAGGACGCAGCCGCGAAAACGGCGCTGCTTGAGAGCATGAACATCCCGATCGTGGTCATGGAACCGTTGCGCGGAGGCAAGCTTGCTCACCTGAACGATGCTCAGATGCAGCAGCTGAATGCGAGTGCGCTTGATGGCGCAAATCCTCCTACGCGTTCGGCGGTGGAGTGGTCGTTTCGCTGGTTGCTCGGTATCCCGAGCGTGAAAACGATCCTGAGTGGCATGTCGGATCTTGCTCAGGTGGAGGAGAATTGCCGCATCTTCCAGGAGTCGGCTCCGCTTTCAGAAGCTGAGGAGGGCGTGCTGATGGATGTGGCTGAGTCGCTCAAGGGTGGTGTTCCCTGCACCGCATGCCGCTATTGCGTTGATTCCTGCCCGCAAGAGATCGACATCCCTATGATGATGAACGCCTATAACGATCTCCAATTCGACACCAGCTTCACGGTATCGATGCAGATGGATGCTGTGCCTGAAGGTCAGCGTGCTCAAGATTGCATTCAGTGTGAATCGTGCGTGCAGATGTGTCCGCAGGGAATTGATATCCCAACGGTGCTCGAAGACCTGGCAGCTACGCTCGATAAGATGCCGAAGTGGGCCGATTTGTGCCGCGAGCGCGAAGAGGCGGCAGCGAAATTGGCTGCGCAATCACAAGAATAGTTTCTGCAGTTTGCTACCTGCGCAATCCCGCCGGGCAAAACGGCGCCACGGTGGAGACATGCGCGTTGAGGCTGCTATCCAGGACCATGACCTAGCTTGCAAAGCAGCTGATTACGTCAAAGAGCCACCAAAGAAACAACTTGTTTAAGGTTGATGGGCAAATGGGCGAGATAGGCCGGTCATGCGCTAGGGTAGTGCATTATGAGCGATTCTGCGACAACCCCTCATCTGCCAACTGGCTCAACTCGCACGATTATGATCGTGGTGTTACTCGTCTGCAATGTGCTCGCTTGCTTTCTTGAGATGCTTATGAACATCGCACTCGATCATATTGCGACGCAGTACGACATCCGTCTTTCGCTCGCGAACTGGGTGGTGCTTGGCTTTGCCATCGTGAACGCAACTGCCATTACCACAGCAGCTTCGCTTCTGCGTCGCTTCGGCATTCGCAAGATCATGTTAACAGGATGCCTGTTTGCGCTTGCAGGGTCGTTGCTCGGCTTCTTCGCAACTTCGTTCCCGCTGATCGTGGTGGCTCGTTTGATCCAGGCAGTAACCACGGGCCTTTTCTTCCCTGTGGTCAATGAAGCGC